>DAOUSV010000193.1 GCA_030627065.1 Piscirickettsiaceae bacterium
TTAATGATACTAGTGTTATCTTTTCAAGCGATGCTTCATTACCTAAAGGCATAGCAGCATAAGGATGTTCACCATATAAACTACTATAAAAAGCACGCGATGCAATAGCAGATGGTGATTGTTTTTCACCTTGCAAACCAATCAATATTTGTTTTTGAAGCCGATCAAAAGATGCTTGTGGAAAGTCAGGTTTAGTCAATACATCGGTAAACACCTTCAATGCCGGAGTTAACGCTGACTCGGTAGTTAAACTCCGTAAACTCAACATCGCCATGTCGCGTTGTGATGAGTTGCCAAATTTGGCGCCCACATCATCAAATTACACCGCGATTTGATCTGTATCCAAACCACCAGCACCTTCATTTAACATGCCATTACTTAATAGTGCAGTACCCGATAAATTGCCATCACGAGCGGAACCCGCATCAAATACGACTTGAATATCAACCATCGGTAATTCAGGGGCGGCAACAAAATAGACTCGTCCACCGTTCGAT
Organism: Piscirickettsiaceae bacterium; assembly: GCA_030627065.1. Lineage (GTDB taxonomy): Bacteria > Pseudomonadota > Gammaproteobacteria > Nitrosococcales > Methylophagaceae. The sequence goes on from DAOUSV010000193.1 coordinate 498, forward strand.
GTTTGCCAATGTTCAATCTTAGGGCTCGCAAATGCCGATGTTGTCGACAAGAAAACAAAACAAAGTGTAAGGATTCTAGCGACCATGACGACCTCCTGCTGTTGATTTCTTACCTTGCTTGCCATCTAAGGGCTGCGGTATTAATTCGGCAATGGTTAGACGCTTATCAATAAAGTACTTCTTCGCGACTGCTTGTACTTGCTCTGCAGTCACGGCTTGCACATTGGCAACATAGTCATCGGTCAACCGCCAATCTAAACCAATCGTTTCTAACATGCCGATTTGCATCGCTTGATAAAACACACTATCACGCTCATAAACCGCATTAGCAACCACTTGTGTTTTAATGCGATTCAACTCTTTATCACTGACTAACTCTGTTTTTAATTGATCGATTTGGCTGAAAACTGCCTGCTGTAAATTAGTGACTGTTTTTCCCTTCACCGGCGTTCCGACCACGATGAATACATCATCTAAACGTGAAAACAAACCATAACCGGCCCCCACACCTGCGGCTATCTCCTGCCCTCGTACCAACTCTCGTGCAAAACGTGCGCTATTGCCACCATCTAAAATACCTGCCAACATTTCTAAGGCATAGGTTTCCCACAATTCTTCTGGATTAACCGTTTTGACCACAGGTACTTTCCAGCCCATCATAAAATACGGTAATTCGGCAGGAGCTCTTACTTCCACTGTGCGTTTGCCACGTTGATTAACTTCAATTTGAGGTTTCACAATCGCTGTTGTTTCTGGCTTAAGTGGACCGAAGTATTGTTTTGCTAAGGCATAAACTGCATCAGGTTCAACATCACCCACAATTACCACTGTGGCATTATTCGGTGCATACCATTTTTGATACCAATCACGTAGATCAGTAGCTTCATAATGTTTAATATCACTCATCCAGCCAATCACAGGGTGATGATAAGGACTGTTCACAAATGCGGCGGCGTTAAAGGCTTCTCGCACTAATGCTTGTGGATTATCTTCAGTGCGCATTCGACGCTCTTCTGCCACCACATCATGCTCTTTAATTAGTTCTGCTTCATCTATAACGAGCTTACGCATTCGTTCGGCTTCAAGCCTAAAGCTGACTTCTAATCGATCTTTTTCTAATGTTTGAAAATACGCAGTGTAATCACGTCCAGTAAAGGCATTTTCACGACCACCATTAGCGGCAATAATTTGTGAAAACTCATTAGGCCCTAGGTTTTCAGTTCCTTTAAACATCATATGTTCAAGTTGGTGTGAAATCCCAGTAATGCCATTATGTTCATAACTGGAGCCGACTTTATACCAAACTTGCGACACCACAACTGGCGCGCGATGGTCTTCTTTTACAATCAATTTCAAGCCATTATCTAGCTGAAATTCACTAACTGTATTGGCAACTGCAATTGCCGGCAAGGCTATTAATAAGCCAATTATGTATTTAAATTTAGTATGCATCTGCCTCTCACTACTGTGACATGATAAAATTCATCGTTGAAGTTTAATGACAAGTAAATATTATGTTTAGTTTCCTAAGAAAAAAAAACAAGACTACTGACGATAAAAAACAAGATGATGTCATTGTTCAAGCTGAACAGGATAGCAACTCTGCGGCTGTTAATGCTGAATTATCGTCAGAAAAACCCGGCTTATTTGGTCGATTAAAAGAACGTTTATCTCGTAGTAGCACTAAATTAACCGAAGGTTTCGCATCACTTGTCTTGGGAAAAAAGACTATTGATGATGATCTATTAGAAGAACTTGAAA
>DAOUSV010000187.1 GCA_030627065.1 Piscirickettsiaceae bacterium
CCTTCATGTGCTGCCGCTAATAAATGAAGTACTGTGTTCGTTGATCCACCCATAGCAACATCTAAAGCCGTTGCATTTTCAAAGGCGGCTTTGCTTGCAATTGATCGTGGTAATGCTGATTCATCGTCTTGTTCGTAATAACGTTTAGCCAAATCAACAATCGTACGGCCTGCTTCTAAGAATAATTCTTTTCGATCGGCATGGGTAGCCAATAAAGAGCCGTTACCCGGTAAAGATAAACCAAGTGCTTCAGTTAAGCAGTTCATTGAGTTTGCTGTGAACATGCCTGAACATGAACCACAGGTTGGGCAGGCGCTACGCTCAACTTGTGCGACATCTTCATCGCTGACATTTTCATCAGCTGCTTGCACCATGGCATCGACCAAGTCTAATTTAACGTCTTTTCCTGCTAATTTCGTTTTACCGGCTTCCATTGGGCCACCGGATACAAAGATCACGGGGATGTTGAGACGTAATGCTGCCATCAACATGCCTGGCGTAATTTTGTCGCAGTTTGAAATACACACAATGGCATCAGCACAATGGGCATTGACCATATATTCGACAGAATCAGCAATAATGTCGCGTGATGGCAAACTATACAACATGCCGCCATGACCCATTGCAATACCGTCATCAACGGCAATAGTATTAAATTCTTTGGCTACACCACCCGCTTTTTCAATCTCCCGTGCAACCAACTGTCCCATATCTTTTAAATGAACATGACCCGGTACAAATTGGGTGAATGAATTGGCAATGGCAATGATTGGTTTATTGAAATCATCATCTTTCATACCAGTTGCACGCCAAAGCGCGCGAGCACCGGCCATATTACGACCCGCAGTGGATGTTTTTGAACGATATACAGGCATGAAAACTCTCCGATCTCTATAGATTTTTGAATCTGCTAAAATGAGCAGATAATACGCAAATTTTACACTAAAAAGACCGAGGGGAAACCTTTGCATGAAAACAATAAATAATAGCGCTAACGCAATGACAAATGCCAACACAACAAGCTGGTTTCGTGCCGCCGCGCCTTATATTCATGCGCATCGTGGTGCAACCTTTGTTATCGCCTTTGATGGTGAAACTATCGCATCAGTCTATTTTGATAATTTAATTCATGATTTAGCCTTATTAAATAGTCTAGGCATTCGTTTAGTGTTGGTTTATGGCGCTCGTCCACAAATTGAACATCAGTGTAAAACACATAATATCGCAGTCAAATATCATCAAAACTTACGCATCACCGATGATGCCAGTCTTAAAATTGCCAAGTCAGTTATCGGAAAATTACGGCTCGAAATTGAAGCGAAACTCTCCTTTAGTTTGCCTCATACTCCAATGGCTGACACACGTATTCGCTGTGTGAGTGGTAACTTAGTGATGGCACAACCCGTAGGTATTAAAGACGGTATTGATTTCGAACATACAGGTGAAGTTCGCCGTATTGATACCGAGGGTATTGAACAACAATTAGCGGTAGATAATATCGTTTTATTACCCCCGCTAGGCTACTCCCCAACAGGAGAGATATTTAACCTATCCGCAGAAGCGATTGCAACATCGGTTGCCTCGGCATTACAGGCTGACAAATTAATTATGATGGGTGATGCTCAAACAGATCTTGCTCAAGAACTTACCGTTCAGCAAGCTGCTGCAATACTAAAAGATGTAGAGAACCCATTATTAGAATCGGCTGTTACTGCCTGTAATTCTGGCGTACAACGTGTTCATTTATTAGATCGTTCAAAAGATGGTGCATTATTACAAGAGCTTTTTAGCCGTGATGGTGCAGGCACATTAATCAGTGCGAGTTCATTTGAAACGATTCGCCAAGCAAGTATTGATGATGTCTGCGGCATTTTAGAATTGATACAGCCACTAGAAGATAATGGCACGCTGGTAAAACGTTCTCGCGAACACTTAGAAATAGAAATAGATCATTTTACGGTGATGGAACGTGATGGAACAATTGTCGCCTGTGCCGCTCTTTATCCGTATCCAAATAATGATATTGCAGAAGTTGCTTGCCTTGCTGTTGCCTCAAACTATCAAAGCCATGGCCGTGGAGAACAACTGTTATCTGCAGTCGAACAGCAAGCAAATTCATTAGGCTTAAGTAATTTATGCGTGCTGACAACGCAAACTGAACATTGGTTTTTAGAGCATGGGTTTTCTGCAGCTGAAATTAGTGACTTACCTATTGAGAAGCAACAACTCTATAACTATCAGCGTAATGCGAAAGTATTTAGCAAAACGTTAAATTAAGCTTTGCGCTGACTCTCAATGCGTTTCTTATATTCAGGAAATAATATCGGCGCTAGTTCATGCAGTGCTTTTTCGTAAACGCGACGTTTGAAAAATACAATTTCTTGTGCCGGAGTCCAATAATCGACCCAACGCCAATCATCAAACTCTGGCTTTTCATATTGATCGAGCCTGACATCTTCTTCTTTGCCCGTGAATCGTAATAAAAACCATTGCTGCTTTTGACCGATACAAAGTGGTTTATTGCCATAACGTAGGTATTTTTTGGGCAGACGATAACGTAACCAGCCTTGCGTTACGCCAAGCACTTCAACATGCTCAGGCCCCAGACCAACTTCTTCCATCAATTCTCGATAAACCGCTTGTTCTGCAGTTTCATTAGGCTTAATTCCACCTTGTGGAAACTGCCA
>DAOUSV010000008.1 GCA_030627065.1 Piscirickettsiaceae bacterium
GCTGGATGAAATAATTCAAATAGAAAAGTGTCTAGGTACGAAATAGGGTTGCCATTCCATAATACTGAAGAGGATACGGATTACAAGTGATTGTGTTGGTAACAATTTTGCAGGGAGGCTCGCCGCCCCTGACCCCGTCTTTACTTCCAGCAATTAAAAATTGAACCTGCCCAGCGTTGCTGGGGCAGGCTCTACAATCAGAGATTGTTCAATTTTTGAATAGCGTCCAGTAGCGTTTCGTATAAAAGAAAAAAGTTGAATATTATGACAGGCAGTTTATCTAATGATTAATGACAATGATGGTTCAATATCATTTTTGAAGAATTTAAGCTCAACAGTAATATCTTGATAATTACCGTTGATTATTCTTGTGCAGTCATCCGTATTTAGTGGTTCGTAGAAATAATGTCCGTTACCTTCTTTGATCAGTAAATTAACATCAGACAGTGATTTAAGGTTATTTCTAATCACTTGCTCAGTGGTATTGAGCATTAATGCTAATTCATCTCGAACGGTTGCATTAATCGAGATATAACCTTTTTGATCGACTTTATAGATAAGTGCCGCTAATAAATTCCCCGACATTGCTTGCAGACCATGACCTAAAGTGACCGTCCTACACGCCGCTAAAAGTGCTTTATCTTCCAGCCAGTCAAACTTATTAAGTTTGACTTCTAGCTGTTTAAAGTTTGAGTTGTAGTTTTTAAACGCTGTGTTCCGATGATATGCGTAATGCGATTTTAGTTTTGGCATGTGTAAGAAAAGTACTTCTGTGTGAAAAAGCACGCCGTCGAAAACATCTAATGGCAAAGTCAAAATAGAACTGATATTTAATGTGGCAAGAAATTCTAACCGTGGACTAGTTTTTCTGACATTGTGACGTAATCCGTGGGGAGTAATAAATACAATGGGCGTACCCTCTGGAACAACGTCTAATATATGTTTTAGAAACAACTCAGGAAGTAACTTTCTACTCGACGTTCCGCCTGAGTTATTAAATGGCGGGTTACAGATCACTAGATCACAGTCGACAAACTTCGCATTAAAGAAATCTCGGTCTTGTTTTATTTCATATGAAATCACTTCAACATCATCAAAGAATTGAGTAAGATTCCCATCACCTGCACACGGATCTAATATTACCTTTGGAGTCATAACAGATAAAATCATATCTGTTAGAAACTGGCATAACGGCAATGGAGATTCTATATCAGAACGTGCAGGAATATCACTTTTATGAATTACATTTTGCATCACTGTTCTCTGATTGTTTTGATCACTTTAAAAGGAAAGTTAACGGGTGGCGGGGGCTCACAGCCCTTAGCGTATTTCATCACATTAGAATATTGTGGTATAGTCATGCGTCATTATAAATAGCGGCGCGCTCCCTATGCTAAAAATTATACTAAATCCAGTAACCAATTTATTAGACCGCCTGACATATTTTAGAAAACTTATTTTTCTCGGTATTATTGTATTATTAGCCATATTGAGTTTAACGGCGATCTTATACTCCCAGTCCGAGCAAAAGATTGTTGATGCTGAGTTGCAGTTGAAGGGGGTTGAACTGGTTGTTTCTGCAAATAAGGTTGTTCAGCTTGCTCAGGAATATAGAGGTCTAGCTGTCGCTAACAAAAGCCTGAGAAATGACAAGTTTCTTAGCGATTACAATAATAAACAGATACAAACAGAATTGGCTTTATATGCGCTCCTAGATTCGCTTTCTCCCAAAATGTCGCTACAATCTGGGTATGGTGATTTAAGTGATTTAAGTGATTTAAGTGATTTAAGTGATTTAAGTGATTTATGGGAAAACTTAAAAAAACAGAATCAACGGTTATCGCTAGAGAAAAAGTTTAATGAACACTCTCATTTTATAAAGAAGCTACAGTTATTACCTTATATCATTGGTGACTTTTACGGTTTTTCAGATAGCAGTGATACATCCACTTATTATCTGTTAGATAATATCTTAAATGTTATTCCTAAGATGACTGAAAGCATAGGACAGGCAAGAGCAATTGTTGCATCAACATTAGCAGACAAGACATTATCTGAATTTCAACAAGCAGAGCTTGTTCGTCTAGAGTTAACAATAGGCATCGCTCTAAGTCATTTTGATCTTAACCTCGCTAGAATAAAATCAAGCTTACCGAAGCGAGCAGTTGCATTATTGTCTTTTCAAACAAAACTGCATAATTCAGCCAACAATATTAACAATGTCATTCATAGTGATATATTTACAAAACAGTTTAATGTTGAATCAGAAGTTTTCTTTTATAAAGTAACAAATGATATCAATAGTATTTATGAATTAATGTATCTAGATTTTGCACCAGAATTATATATTCAACTTGAACAGAAGATTGCAGAAGCTTCACGGGTAAGAAATTTGGTCTTACTTTTTTCAGGACTTCTATTCATTATCATATTGTATTTCCTATCGACTATTTACAGGTCTTTGTTAGGAAGCATTAATCATATCAGTGAAGCAGTTAATGACTATGCATCAGGCAATAGTAATGCTCGAATAGACATAAAGTCAAACGATGAAATGCAAGAGATCAGTATCTCTATTAATAATATGGCAGAGAGACTAAATAAGTCTGGGGCATTAGTTGATTTCCAACAATACGCATTTAACCAACATGCCATTGTTAGTATTACAGATGTGAAAGGGATTATTATTTATGCAAATGAAAAATTCGAACAAATCACTCAATATACTCAAGATGAAATCATTGGAAAAACCCACCGAATAGTGAAGTCTGATTTCCACCCCGATTCTTTTTTCAAAGACATGTGGAAAACAATTGCAAGTGGAAATGTTTGGCATGGCGAGATACACAACAAAGCCAAAGACGGCTCTCTATATTGGGTTGAGTCAACGATTGTTCCTCAATTAAATGAACAGGGTAAGCCAGAACAATATATTACCATTCGTACTGATATAACTAAAATAAAAGCATTAGAAATACAGCAACACCAAGAAAAACAACGTTATGAAACCTTATTTGAAAAATCGAGTAGTGGTCTTTCATTGTTAGATTTAGAAACGGGACAATTCATTGAGTGCAATGAAAAAGCCGTTAATATGATGGGCTATCATTCTAAGTCTGATTTGATGATAAATCCTGTCGAATTATCTCCTGAATACCAACCTGACGGTCAACTATCCTCTATAAAAGCACAAGAAATGATTGGTATCTGTTTGCGTGATGGCGAACACAGCTTTGAATGGATGCATCAAAAGCAAGATGGTACTCTTTTTTGGATAGATATTTCAATAAGGTTGATGGATTATCAAGGCAAGAAAATTATTCAGTCCTCATGGAATGATATTTCCTTACTAAAGCAGTTGATAATCGAAAATGAGCAAGTTAGAGATGAGGCTGTATCTGCAAACAAAGCCAAGTCTGAATTTTTATCATCAATGAGTCATGAATTAAGAACCCCACTTAATGCTATTTTAGGATTTGGACAATTACTGGAAAGTGATACCGAGGCACCTTTAACAGAAGACCAAAAAGAGAGTATCGATTACATTATTTCTAGTGGACATCATTTACTAAACCTTGTTAATGACGTATTAGAATTGTCAGCTATTGAAGCTGGGGAGATAGAGGTGTCTATCGAAAGCGTCCAACTAACAGACGTTATGGATGATGCCTTATCATTATTACGTCCTATTGCGACTAAAGCTAATATTAAACTTCAGGCTTTATCTGATTTTCCATTACATGCAAGTGCAGACTACATGAAGCTAAAACAAGTGCTTATTAATTTAATAAGTAATGCTATTAAATATAATAAACCAGCAGGCAGTGTTACCGTTGAATGGACTCAAACAGACCATGACACCGTAAAAGTCACTGTGACAGATACAGGTATCGGTATTCCAGAGGGTAAACACGATAAAGTATTTGGGGCATTTAATAGGCTGGGACAAGAAACGTCAGCGATTGAAGGCACGGGTATCGGGCTTGTAGTAACTAAAGACCTGATTGAGAGAATGAGTGGCACCATTGGTTTTGATAGCGTTGAAGGACAAGGTGCAAGTTTTTGGGTTGAATTACCACTTGCCGATGAGACGGACATAATTGAAGAATTAGCTTCTGTGGAAGAAGCTGAAACTGAAACAGCTGAACTTCAAGAAGTCATCGGCAAGCAGGTTCTCTATGTCGAAGATAACCCTGCCAATAGACGCTTAATGAAAGTATTCTTTAACAGACAGTCTCATTCATTACACATGGTAGAGTCAGGCGAGTTAGGCTGGGATAATGCCATGGACAATGATTATGATTTAATATTAATGGATATTAATTTACCAGGCATGGACGGGAATGAATTAACCCAGAAATTAAGAGAGACTGACCGTTATAAAAATAAACCTATTGTTGCTGTGACTGCCGCCGCAATGAAACATGATATTGAATCAGCTGAAGGTTTATTTGATGATTATGTAACTAAACCTATCGAACTTCCTGAATTACTCTCACTATTGAATAAATATTTAGCGTAAATTGTAATAATTTAATACATCGGGACAGTTGAGAAATACATCAAATATTATAACTATGAACGGTGATATTCGACGTTAAATGATGTGTCGCCTTATTGAGTTCGAAAGTGTAAAAGAAAAGTGTGCGGTTTAACTTGACTAGAACATAATTAAGGCATACTCATAAATATTACATATTGCTAGGGGACGTTGATATGGATCAATGTTCGCTAGATGGAAGTTAGGTATACTTGCCCAACTTGATTTACGGAGCTCTTTAAACCATGGTTGATTCAACTCGTCCATCCCCATTGATGAAAATTCTAATCGTTGACGATATGAAGTCGATTAGAAGGCTTGTTAGTGAATTGCTTAAACCTTTAGGCGCTATTATCTATGAAGCTGAAAATGGTCAGGATGCGATTGATCAAATTATTAATATGGAATTTGATGTTGTTTTAATGGATATAGAAATGCCCATTATTAATGGGCTCACAGCCTTGAAACAATTACGTGATATTCATGGTTTTAAGCACCTTCCTGTCATTATGATGACTGGGTTAACCGATGAATCATTGGTTTCAAAAGCCTTTAATGAAGGGGCTTATGATTACGTCAGAAAGCCCATACATGCTGAAGAGTTACTAGCTCGTGTTCACGCTGTTTTTGAGCGAAAAAGAGTTGATAGAGAAATGTATTTTGCTAAAAAGCAGGCTGAGCAATCTAATAAAGCAAAGTCAGAATTTGTATCTCATATGGCTCATGAATTAAATACACCACTTAATGCCATTTATGGCTATGCTCAATTATTAGAGCTGGACGGTGATCTTAATAATAACCAAATGGAGTTTGTCAAAGACATTATTCAAGCCGCTAAGCTTCAGAAACAACTGATTGAAGACTCATTAGATTTAGCTAAAATTGAAGCAGGAATTATTGATATAACAATGACTGAATTAAGTTTGTATGAGTCATTAAAGGAAGCCTTCACCTTGACGCAACCGATTGCTGATAAACATGGTATCAACATCCAACGCCCGAAACGAAGTGATACAGATATCTACATTGAAGCAGATAAAAAACGATTAACCCAAGTACTATTAAATTTGATAAGTAATGCGATTAAATATAATAAGCCTGATGGTGAAATTAATATTCGTATTAGTAGTTTGCCTGGGAAACGTGTTCGAATCGGCATTGAAGATACTGGAATTGGAATCGCTGAAGATAAGTTGCCACAAATGTTTGAAGCGTTTAACCGTTTAGGAGCTGAAGACTCGAACGTTGAGGGGAATGGAATTGGCTTATCCATAACTAAGCGTATGGTAGAAGGAATGCACGGCACTTTGGATGTGGAAAGTGTTTACGAGAAAGGTAGTACATTTTGGGTTGAGCTCAATCAGGTCATCCATTAAGCATTAGCTATTTAGCTTTTATCTGCGCTTCACGATGATTTTAAATAAGCATGATTTAGATACGAATGTTGGTACTAAACACTTTTATCATGCTAGTCTACAAACTCGCAATCACAGTATAAGCCTCTGAATTTCCTATATAACAGACAAAAATCTAGCTTTTGGGTTCGACTCCGCCCATCGACATTGAAGTCATCGATTTAATTTGCAATTAATATGTCCATGTGTTGAACCTGTATCTATGGGCTGACCAACATCATCACTTAAATCCGACGCTAAGATAAGGCCCTGTTTATCTATTATTTTATAGCCTCGATATTCTTGGGACTCTAAGATGCTAGATAATAAAGATTTTAAGTTCTGAAGATCGTCATTATTTGTAGGGTTTTGAGATACTAACGACGTTACAGCTTGAATTAATGACGGCGCACCCGCCCAATAGCGCACGACAGTTTTACGTTCTTCAAGTTCTTGTTTAGCTTGACTAATTGAAGCCTTTAGATTTGACTGAAGTTGCTGTTCAAGGTCAATTCGAGTTTGAGATAAAACTTGCCACGCAACCGTGCTAGCCGCACCAATAACCATCAGCGCAACCAATATGGCCATAAAAACTGGCTTGATAAGAATGTTAGATATACGAAACATTTTTTTAGCTCAATTTACCTTAAATTAAGAATTTCATTATATTTTAATGAGGTGATTAAAACAAATATAGAAGTAAAAATAACGCTCATCTATTCCTTACGTAACCATACACACTGACCATTACTTGCTTCATTTAATTGCTGTAGATTTGCTTCATGAGCTGACAACTCATCGCTACTTGCCTTTATAACACGTAAAGATCCGCGATTTTTCGTTTTATTTGTCATTACATTATCCTTGCTTTTTTGTGTGTTATCGACATCTTCTGAGGCCAGTAACAAACTCACTTGGCCGCCTGTCATAGCTAGATAAACATCGGCTAAGATCTCGGAATCAAGTAATGCGCCATGCAACTCACGGTTTGAATTATCAACATCATAGCGTCGACAAAGTGCATCTAAGTTATTCTTTTGTCCGGGATGTTTATCACGTGCCAGTTTTAATGTGTCTAATACAGTGCTGACATCCTGAACGCGTTGCTTTATTTTAAGCTTGGCCAGCTCATGGTTTAAAAAGCCGAGATCGAATGGCGCATTGTGGATAACTAATTCAGCACCATCAATAAACCGCATAAAATCATCGGCAATTTCAGCAAATTTAGGTTTGTCTAATAATGATTCATTGGTAATACCATGCACTTCCAATGCACCGGCATCACTTTCTCGCTCAGGGTTTATATATTGATGAAAGGTTTCACCTGTTAAACGACGATTAATCAATTCAACACAACCGATCTCTATAATACGGTGGTCATCAGCCGTACTAAGCCCGGTTGTTTCCGTATCTAATACTATTTGTCTTATTTGCTGTTTAGCCACTTGCACACCTTATTTCGCTATTTTTTCACGCGCATTAACTGCCAACTGATCAGCACGCTCATTCTCAACATGCCCTTGATGACCTCGTACCCACTCCCACTCTAGCGTGTGTTGCTCGGCAGATTTTTCCATACGCTGCCATAAATCAACATTTTTAACAGGTTTCTTGGCGGCGGTTTTCCAATTACGTTTTTTCCAGCCTGGCAACCATTCCAACATACCTTTCATCACATATTGCGAATCGGTTGTTATTTTAACCTTGCAAGGGCGTTTTAATGATTCTAAAGCATCAATCACGGCCATCATTTCCATGCGATTATTGGTTGTGTCCTTTTCACCGCCTGATAATTCTTTTTCGACACCTTTCGACCTCAAAATAGCACCCCAACCACCAGGGCCGGGGTTGCCACTGCATGCACCGTCAGTGAACACTTCTACTTCATCCATTTATTTTCTCTTTTGTTACCGGTTTATTTGCCAATGCCGTTGGGAATAATCGTTTTGTCTGCCACTTATGGGAAAGCGGTGTTAACGGCACGGTTCGCTTTGTTGCCACTATGATACTGACTCCAGAAAATATCGGCCAGAATCGTTTTCCCCATCGCTCCATCGGCGCTAGTTTAACAAACCACTTCTCAGAATAAACAGGCGGGCGAAATAATACTTTCTCTGTGGCAATAATTTCAAAGTTTAATAATGATAACCAATCATTTACACGTGACTTTCTAAAGAAGTGACCATTCCACGGCGGCACATCTTGCCACGAAAGCAAGCTTCGCAATCCCCACCAGCTCCACGGATTAAAGCAACAAAGAATAACGGTGCCATCAGCAACTAATACTCGCTCAACCTCACGTAGGACTTGATGCGGATCATCCGAGAACTCTAAAACATGAACCAAAAGCAATGTATCCAATCTGTAGCATTTGAACGGCAAAGCCTCGTTATCGCCAGCAATATCCGCAGAAGATGCCATCACTTTTTGGCTTTTAGCGCCAGAAACCGTCGGTAATATTGCTTGCTTTGCACCGAGTTGAACTTGGTAATCACCATGAAAATGTTGGACAAGTGACTGCAATACAAAACGTTCTTGCTCTAAAACATGTTGACCTAATGAACTTTTCCACCAATCAGGCATTATTTTTTCTGTATCCGTCTTATAATCAACCATACTCATAACTCCAACGGCAATAAACCATGCTCAATATACATGCTATCCCAGCTTTTAATGATAATTATATCTGGTTAATCCAAGTGCCTAATTCTCAAAAGGTATTAATTGTTGATCCGGGTGATGCCCAGCCTGTTCTTGATGCAATTAAACAGCACCACCTTGAGCCAGCAGCATTATTAATTACACACGGTTGCCATGATCATATTGATGGTATCTCGTCATTGCTTGAGCATTATGATTTGCCTGTTTATGGCTCAGAGAACGAAAAAATTCCTCATTTAACGCAGATTGTTAGTGAAAATGAGCGACTTCAGATTGAAGGGGTGTTTCCCAACATTACCGTGCTAGAAGTGCCTGGACATACCAAAGGTCACATCGCTTTCTTAATTGAAGATAGCTTATTTTGTGGCGATACTTTATTTGGTGCAGGTTGTGGACGGCTTCATAGCGGTACGGCAGAACAGCTTTACACATCATTACAAAAAATTGCTCAATTACCACCTCACACCAAGATTTATGGCGCTCATGAATACACCCAAGCTAATCTTCGTTTTGCCGCGACGGTTGAGCCTAGTAATATTGCGATTCAACAACGTATTAAAGACACTCTAAATATCCGACAAAAAGAAATGCCAAGCCTACCATCAGACTTAGCATTAGAACTTGCTACTAATCCATTTTTACGCTGTCACCATGCTAATGTGATTCATTCTGTTGAACAGTTTTCAGAACAAAAACTAACTGGTGATATCGCCGTATTTACCGCATTACGAGCATGGAAAGATCAGTTTTAATCGTGGTGCTTTTTACCTTTTCCTTTGCCATGTCCTTTTCCAGGATGATCTTTTTTATTAACATGTTTGCGATCGCTGTCTTTATATGACCATAGCTTATTAGGAACGACCTTTTTATTTGTATCGTACCAACCATTATCTAAATTAACGCTAGCCTGCCAGTCACCATTGCGATAACGGAAATAAAGACCATCATCAAAATAGACTTCACTTTTACCAATTACAATATAAGCGCCCAAACCAGAGTCATAGCTCATATCCTTTTTGTGGTGTTTATGGCGATAACCATGAGCAGGAGCATGAGGTGGTGGGCCACTTTTATAGGTTGAACGGTCGGAGTCATCATAGCGAACTCCGGCGGTGTCAATACAGCCTGTTAATACAATAATTGCCGTTACAAGGAGTGCGATTTTTATTTTCATAATATCCTCTTTTTCTTAGTTGAAAAAAAGCCTGTAAAGAGTCAGAATCAATACAGGCTATTTTAAATGATAATGAATAAATATCTACTTATCCGTATGCACATCCATTTGAGGATAAGGAATTGAAATTCCTTCTTTATCAAACGTTAGTTTAATTTGCTCAATCAAATCAGAGCGTACACCCCAATAATCTGCACTTTTCACCCAAGGGCGAACATTAAAATTTACACTGCTATCAGCTAACTCAGCCACTGCAACCGCAGGTACCGGCTCGTCTAATACTAATTCATGTGCAGTTAAAATATCTTCCATAATTTTCTTGGCTTTTAACATATCATCGTCATAGCCAATACCAAATACCATGTCAATACGACGTGTTTCACGTGCCGAATAATTAGTGATTGCTCCTGCGTAGATTTGACCATTAGGAACAATGATTTCACGATTATCGCCTGTTTTCATTTTAGTGCTAAAAATGCTTATTTCTTCAACAACACCGACAACACCACCAGCTTCAATAAAGTCACCTAATTTAAATGGGCGGAATACAATCATCATCACGCCTGCTGCAAAATTTTGTAATGATCCTTGTAATGCTAGACCAATTGCCAAACCTGCCGCACCAATTAAAGCGATAAATGAAGTCGTATCAACTCCTAATTGATCAAGCGCCGCAATAAAGACGAACAGCAATAACGCTGCATTAGTGATCGAACTCGCAAAGTTAACCAAAATAGGGTCAAGATCAGAACGAACCATCATTTTACGAATGAACTTCACTATTAATTTAACAACAATACGACCGATAATAACAATCGCAATCGCAATCGCAATACTCACTAGCCATTCCATTACGATACTTCCATTTCCTGCTTCCATGTTTACTTCCTCATTTCTATTGTTTTAACAATATCACTAATTAATTTAGGTCCTTGATAGATGAAGCCACTATAAATCTGAACCAAATCTGCACCTGCATTCAGTTTTTTAACGGCATCATCACCCGACATAATCCCACCTGCCGCAATAATCGGCAAGTTTTCTACCAGACTTTTTCTGAATTGGCTCACAATTTCTGTCGATTTTTCAAAAACAGGCTGACCACTTAAGCCGCCAGCTTCATCACCATGCAATAAACCATCAACACCTTCTCGGCTCATCGTCGTATTCGTTGCTATCACTGCATCAATCTCAAACTGATTAAATGCTTGAGCTAATTCTTCAACTTCTTCAACACTCAAATCTGGTGCCACTTTCACTGCCATTGGCACATATCGACCATGCTGTTGCTGCAGTTTAGCCTGCTCTTCTTTGAGCGCCCCTAACAATTGATTTAACGACTCACCAAACTGCAATGTTCGTAAGCCCGGCGTATTTGGCGATGAAATATTAATCGTGACATAATCGGCATAAGAGTAAACCTTCTTCAAGCCGATTAAATAATCATCAACAGCCTTTTCAACCGGCGTATCAAAGTTCTTACCTATATTAATACCGATAATCGCATCTGTTTGAGCTACTTTTACTTGCTCGATCAAATGTTCAACACCTAGATTATTAAAGCCCATTCGGTTAATAATGGCTTGTGCTTCTGGTAAGCGAAATAAACGTGGTTTTGGGTTGCCTTCTTGCGGTCTCGGCGTGACAGTACCAATCTCAACAAAACCAAAACCAACCGCAGCTAATGCCTCGATATAATCTCCATTTTTATCCAAGCCAGCGGCTAAGCCAACAGGGTTAGAGAATTTAAGCCCCATGACATTAACAGGAGTTACAGGCTCTTTTGGATACATGATCGAGGACAGACCGCTCATCTCGAGTATATTAAGCCCTTTTAAACCTAAATGATGTGCCTTTTCTGCATCTAATTGAAACATCAATGTGCGTAGTAATTTATACAACATTATTCACTCACCATGGTGACTTGGTAGCCACTAAATTTACGTATATTCAACACGCCTGTATCTAAAATTAAATACTGACCTTTTATGCCTTTTAGCACACCACTAATTTCTGCCGTTTTATCAAAATTAAAGGATGTCACTTTTTCTGGATACTGCTGGACAGGGTAATCAATAGCCAGCACATCCTTATCCAACAATGGAAAAATGGCTTGTTCACCAAAACGTTGTTGTAATGCGTCGATCTCTGCACGACATTCAGCCATTAATTCATCTCTCTTAGCATGCAAGTCCATCGGCTCGGCAAGCCCTTTCAACATTTTACGCCAGTCAGTTCGATCTGATACATGGGCTTTAAATATCATTTCCACTAAACCCGATTGATAACGTGTTTTCACTCGGAATATTGGCAATGCTTGAATAGCACCTTGATCAAGCCAACGCGTCGGTACTTGGTCAATACGTGTAATGCCGACTTTAACACCGGAACTATTAGCCAGATAAACAATATGATCTTTCATACAGAATTGTTCGGCCCAATCCGGCTCACGACATGTTCCAGCATCATAATGGCAAGTCTCCGGCTTCATAATGCACAGGTCACATCTTGCTAAGCTCTGAGAGCATGGATAGCAAAAACCACCACTGTAACTTTTTCGCGTTATTCGATCACAAGCCTGACAATGAATTTCACCAGTATGTACTAAGGTTATTTTTTGACCCAACAGCGGATTCATATCCACTCGTTGCTCACCCAATACCATTTGATAATCTGCTTGCGTTTGTCCCGCTGGCAACATTACTGCCATTTTCGATAATAAACCTTGAACTTTATTCACTCAAATTATCCTGAAAATTAAATTTACCGACTATATTAACGCAGTCTTGAAATCCACAAACAAATAAAGTTCAACGCTTATTACTTTTTCCCCATATTAATCGCAGCACGTAATTTTGCAGGCTTTAATGGTTTATGCAATAAAATCAGACCGCTATCTTTCGCTTGTTGCAATCTATCTGGCGCGGTATCACCTGTAATTAAAATTGCTGGCACACTGTGATTTAACTGCAAACGAAGTTGTTCAATAACATCAATTCCTGTTACGTTTTCTCTAAGCCGAAAATCTGAAATAATGACATCTGGCACAAATGACTTACAAATATTTTCCGCCTCATCAAGGTTAGATGCCGTTTCAATATCACAACCCCACTGTTCAAGAACAAGTCTTGTTGCTACTAATATCGACTTATCATCATCAATCACAATGATTTTACTTCCTGACAGTCTATCTGTTTTTTTAGCTGTTTCTATTTTCTGCGGGCTAATTAACGTGGGATCGACTCGTCGTACTTTCACCCTTACTAACGTGCCTCGACCTTCCTGAGAATGCATAGAAAACGAATGGCCCAGTATTTTTGTTTCACGGCAAACTATCGCCAAACCTAGACCTAAACCTTGTTGACGATCACGCTCAATATTATTAATTTGATAAAACTCATCAAAGATAAAGTTCATCTCTGATTCCGCAACACCAATGCCGGTGTCCCATATTTCAATCCAAATTTCATTATCTTCTTTTCGACAACGACAATTAAGTAACACTCCACCTTTATTGGTATATTTAATCGCATTACTTAATAAATTTCGTAATGTATTTTCTAATAAGGCTCTATCACTATATACCCAACTTTGCTGACATCGTATTCGCAAGTCTAAACCTTTATCTTTTGCAATATCATCAAAATTCTGTGCTAAACGTTTCACCAGTACTGAAGCATCTAGTGCTTCAAAATTTGGTTTAATGATGCCAGCATCTAAACGACTGATATCCAATAACGACGTTAATAAACCATTTAATGATGAAATAGATTCTTTCAAATACGCCAATGTATCTTTACCGCGAGGTGATAATTTTTCAGCATTAAGGGCTTCTGAAAACAACTCTAAAGCATGAACAGGCTGTCTAAGATCGTGACTAGCTGAGGCAAGAAACCGAGTTTTTCTTTTATTGGCTTCTTCAGCATCTCTATTACTCATTTTTAATTTCTCAACCAGCTCATTATTTTCAAACCGAAGTTGAATAGAAGACAATATAGATCGCTGTGCTAACCTCGCTACCGCATAACTAATAAGGATAGTAACAGCGGGAATAAGTGCCAATAGTTTATATTCTGTATCTGTTTGTAAAAACAAATGAACAGACGTCATGCCTAACGCTGGAAACATTAGGGCATAGAAGCTTGGCAACCAATGCGATGTTACAGTTAAAGCGCCAAATGTTATGTACATAATAAACATTAATATAAAAAGTTGAAGGACTATTGACAAATCAGGTGTGAAAAACAAAACAGCAACAAGGCCATATAACAGGCCTAAAAAGAACTCACCAATTGTAAAATAATTTCCCCAACGTATTGCTTCTTCAGGGCTTAATTGTTGTTTTAAAAACTGTGTCGCTTGCCAATACGAGATTACCCGGACTAGCAAAATAGTCGCAAGCCATAATAGGGCGGTAATATTATTTACATGATCCAATAAAATGAAAATAAAGATACAAGCAACCAAAGACATCCGAAGTGATAGTGTTTTTTTATTTTGATATACAAACCGAGCGGCCTCAGCAAGTGTTTCAACACTGTACTGTTCTTGATTAGCCGTAAAGACCTTTTGTATAAATGAAATTATTGTTTGTTTCACTGTCTAAAACTTCATACTTGCCGTAAGGCCAAAAGTACGCTCTACAGGAGCCTTGGTTAAAGTTTGAAATTGCTGATAACCTAATTTAGTCGGTAAATAACCAGCGGCTTCTGCCGGATTTGGTAATAGTGATGCACTACTTGGATCATCATTATCAAATAAGTTCTTTACCCAAAGTGTAAGTGAATATTTTTTGCTTTCCATACCTGTATTCACGTTAACAATAGTTCGATCAGGGAGCATGGGAGAGTCATCAATAAAGCTAGCCGATTGCTCTGATTGATAGAACACATCTATTCTTGATTTCCAGTCAAAACGAGTCGTAATCCTCGGCTTCACATACTGCACTGAAGCATTTGCCGTCCATTCCGAAACATACTGCATAGAATTTCCATCTAATACAGGATCCAAGCCAATAATCGATAGTGCATCAAATGTGTATTTATCATATCTTGCATCGGTGTAACTTAGTCCTGCTGTCAAACCCCAGTTTTTAGCTGGCTTTGCTGCAAGCTCTAGTTCAAAACCTTTAGAAGATGATTCTCCAATATTGGCATTTAATAAAGCTTGATTAACACCTAATGCTCGTACAATCTGATCGTCCCATTTAATAAGAAAAACAGCTAAATTAGCTGTAATACGATTATTTAACCACGATGTTTTAATACCAACTTCATAGTTCATACTCTTTTCTTCATCAAATGTTCGCTCATCGGCAGATGGAACTCGACCACCAAATGTTGAGGTGTTAAAGCCCCCAGATTTAACCGCTTTAGCAATACTGCCATAAATCATTGCACTATTCGTCAACGGGTAATCCAACACGACTTTAGGTGTGAAATTATTAAAAATCGCATCGTCTTTAAAACGTCCTGTAGATAATGTTATTAAATTTGTATCAACAACATCCACTTCTTTTCGTTCGTAGGCATATCGACTCGATAATGTTAAGCCTAACTTATTTGTTACGTCGAAACCTATAGAACCAAAAACCGCCCAATTCTGGGTCGAAGCATTACTCTTCGATAAAATATTAGGGGATAAAGCAGTTGCTAATGGCCCTAAAACTGCTTCAGATACAAATTCATCACGCGTTATTCTATCTTTATTCAAATGATAGAAGTAAATGCCAGTCATCCAGCGAATAGGCTGATCAAAAGATGTTAACCTGAACTCTTGGCTAAATTCATCTTGTTCTACTTTTTCTGAAGATGTTCCGATTCTTCTTGCTTCATAGTCACTGTCATACCTTGATTTTAAAGATAAGTCGTTATAGCCCGTAATCAAGGTTAATGTCACCTGCTCAAGATCTAAATCAGCTCGTAAAGAAGATGTGAAATTATCTCGTTCATGATACCCGGGTGTAACAGCAAATTTATTAGTCAAACTCGGTAATTCACCATCATGAAATTGATAGTCATTAAAGATAAAAGGCAATGGCGGTGCGAGCTGATTAGAGCTAAATCCAGCATTATTTCCTACGAATTGAAACGCCTCATCACCATCATTGGTATTTTCCATAGCAATTTTGAAGTCCACCTCTAAATTATCGCTAGGCAATGCTAATAATGATAGTGAATAAACATTACTTTGCTTGTCATCAAGCTTGCTTCCTGTCAGTTCGTTATCATAAAGCCCATCAAAACTTGAGTGAGCAACACTGCCTCGATAAAACAGCGTATCTTTCATAATTACACCGCTATGTGAAAGATTTGCCTTTTTACGCCCATAATTACCAAGCGTTAGTTTCAGTTTTCCTGAACTCTCATTAGTCGGTCGCTTGCTAATATAATTAATTGCACCTGCAAACGTATTACGTCCATACAATGCACTTTGAGGACCTCTGGCAATTTCTATACGCTCAATATCTTCGCTCAGTAACGCATTCATCAACTCCCTTGATTCTTGATAAACACCATCAATAAAAAAACCGACATTCGATTCTCCTATAATTGTATTTGCACCGCGAATAACTGGATTACCAACTCTCCCGCCAAGCAAGGTGATGTAAGTAAACCCAGGTGTTAATAAAGAAATATCTTCAATATTCTGAATATTTGCATTTTCGATTTTCTGTGCTGAAAAAGCGGTGATCGCAGCAAAAGTCTCTTGCAAAACCTCTTCCCGCTTTTGAATAGTGACGGTCATTTCATCTAATTGAAAATGTTCTATCTTCTCACCTTCAGCATAAGCACTAAGATGAAAGAATAAAACTGGGCAACAGATCAAACTAATTATGATTTTTTTATACATACAGTCTATTCATATCCAATCTAAAAACACTCCGTAATTTATCTAAATTTAGTAAGCATAAGATTCTATAAAGTGTTTCAAGAGTGACTTAATGATTGTACCGTTATTAATTTCATTAATCCTCCCCCTCTTATGGGGGGGGGGGTAATTATTCTCGATTATCATGCTTAAATTACATAATCTACTTTTGAGGATATAAAAATGGAGCCAATGTTATATGACTGCAATGCTACGCTTGCGTTACAACATTTATAATGGTGGATCCGACCATGCTAGTATCACTAAAACAGAATTATTAAGCTTAAAAGAAGAGCAAGTTACGTTAGATGTTAAGCGTGATATAGAGGAAAGTACGCGATTACCTTGGAGCATACCGCACGGCAAAAGCAGTTCTCCTTAGCCTTAAAACATGCAGAACCTGCTAAAAAGGCACGACATTCCTATGCCCAACAATTCAGACTTGGTCAACGTACATTCTTAGATATGCTTGACTCTGAGAACGAGATTTTTACAGCAAGATCTAATTATATTAGCGGTCAATATGATGAGCGCCTTGCTAGCTAATAACAGCTATGGGCAATTTTCTGGATACAGTTGAAGTAACGCCGAGAGAAGAGTCTCTATTCCTTAATAAATAAAACGGCTATCGCAAGCTGAAAAAATTCAATTGTCGAGCAGTTTGAATTAATTCTGTGCGATTATGAACGTTAAAACGAGAAAATAATTCTTTGATATACCCTTTTATCGTATGTTCACTCAGGTCAAGTAGGTTACTTATCTCTGGAGAGGTATAGCCTTTTTCAATTAGCTGTAAAACCTCATACAGCCGCGGTGAAATAGAAATTTTTTCTGCACCATCATTAACTGTAATATTTTTAGACTTGTTCAACGAGTCATACCAACCATCAGGCAAATACTCTTGTCCCTGTAAAATCGTATCAATAGCTAACTTCAATTCTTTAGGATTAGATGATTTTGGCAAATAGCCTAACGCACCAAGATTCGTTGCCATTTTGACATCTGCCGAATTCTCTGATGCCGATACCACAAGAATAGGAATTGCCAAATTGTTATTTTTAAGTTCTTGGAAAACAGCTGGAGCACCGCCACCAGGCATGCGTAAATCAAGCAAAATAATATCAATATCACTTTGAGACTTAACATAATCAAAAGCCTGTTGAACTTTATTGGCAAGTAAAAGTTCACTATCAGGGAAAAACTGGGAAAGAATAACTCGGATCCCTTCTAAATATAGTTGATGATCATCAATAAGTAAGATTTTCATAACACTGCAACTCTTAATCCCTGTTCAAATTCTCAAACTTAAGTTTACATTCTTAATCATTTTTTCATACCCCTTAAACTAGGGGGAACAATTTTTATGTAGCATACTCCTCCTTTTTTGGGGTATATCATCTCTCTAAAAATTGATATTATTTATCCTGCTTAAAAAGTCTTTTTTTGACACTTTTTGGGCTGTTTTAAGTTTTCATTATCCTTGCTTCACCCTCACAACGCACTGTCGTTGTGAGGTTTTTTAACTATTTAGATATTGTATTAAACTCACCCCATTTGGGCTCAGGTGGTGATTCACGTTTTATCTCACGTCTTAATGGATAATCGCTTTCTTCTTTTGTATGGCGATTAATTATATATTCGCTGGCTCTTAATTTAAGTGCAGGGTCTTTATCTTCTAAATTATTCAGTGCCTCTAATTCATTTATTTGTTGTTTTAAACGTGTATTCTCTGCTTGAAGTTCTGTCGCTTTTTTAAAGATTTTAGACAATTCAACCTCTGTATTCTTTTTCTCTTCTTTATCCTCTTCAATATCCATTGAAATTTCAGGAATATTAATGCTGTCTTCGCCCTCTTCTACTTCATCGATAACATCTGCCTGATTAGGTTCCGTAAGCGCTACCTCATCAGTGTCAACCTCAATTTCAATGGTATTTTCACCAGCGTCATTATCAATGTCCAGCGAATCACTCTGTTCAGGCATCCCTTCTTCAACAGTCACTTCATCTTCAACAGATGCATCTCCCGACGCGAAAAACACATATCCAGCCACAGCAAGAAGCACAATGACTAAGCCAATTCCCATTTTTATTAACATCGGTTTTGAAAGTAGTTTCTGTTTTAGAGATAAATTAACCTCATCTGTTGCACTACCACCCTCTACAACCTCACTCGCCTTATCTTGTGACGGCTCTTCAGTTTCTCTTTCAGCCATTATTGATTCCTAAATTAAACTTTTACGTTACTACTGTATCGGCAATATACTTACTTTCTTCAATACGTTTCTATTACTAATGTCGCTCAATACAATAGGCCAGAAGATAAACTACTGCGCCCGATGTAACTTAAATAATCCCATAGAAAAGAGCAACAACGCAAACCAAATCAAACCGAATGTAATCAGTCGTTCTGGTGGGTATGACTCATTAAGTACAAAAACGCCAATTAAAAACTGCATCGTTGGATTAATATACATAATAAAGCCTACCACTGATAAATCAGCGCGCCGAGTTGCCATCGCAAACAATACCAAGGGTAATGCAGAAATAAAACCAACTCCGATTAACAGTAGCGTGATCACCTGATCGCCACCAAAATAAAGTAGATTTAACGGCTCAAAAGACTGCCAAACTATCCATAGCAATGCAGGCACTAATAACCACATGGTTTCAATTGTCATTCCACTAATACCATCGATTACACAATGCTTTCTCACTACACCATATAAAGCAAATGCAAACGCCAAAACCAAGCTAACCCAAGGCAACTGACCAATACTAATAAATTCCCAGACAATTGCAACCAAAGCAACAATGCCCGCCCATATCTGCAATATATGTAAACCTTCTTTAAAGAATACTCTTGCTAAGATCAAACTGACAACAGGGGAAATAAAATAACCTAGACTCGCCTCAAGCACACGATGATGCCCAACGGCCCAAATATAAACCAGCCAATTAATAGCGATTAAAAGAGCAGAAAGCCCAAGCCAAATAACCAACTTTCTATCTTTTAATGCCGTAAATAATTTATTCCCATACCCAAGTAATAGCCCAATAGATAATGTTGCAACCAAAGACCAGATAATACGCTGAACCAATACCTCGACTGAAGATACTGTATTAAGATAACTGAAATAAAGGGGGAAAAAACCCCAGATGCTGTACGCAGTGATCGCTAATAGCAATCCTTTTGATTGTTGCTGCATAAATACTCATGGCTAGGAACGGAAACTAAATCGAAGAATAAAGCACGATCTAATATAGAAATTGGTGGTATCAGCCCAGTTTAGAAATTGAAACTAACACAGAAAAAAATATCCACTTCTGCTCTCCATTAAAAATAAGGGATTACAGCCCCACCACTTTATATACTAAATAAAATTAGGTGGAAGGAAAACTTTAGCAATTATAGAAAAGTTGCTCATTTCACGCCGGAGAATTTGGCATGATTTACAGGAAATGTACTTGTGGGAGATATTTTCCACAGCACAAACACGGTACATACTGCTTAGGATAAATAAATGGTGCGGTCTCAATCGAATAACCCCTATGGCGCAAGCTATACTTACATTTAAGTAAGCTGATATTTTTAGTTGCCCCTATAGTTGCCCCCAGATTCATTTTCTTAAAGTACATAAATGCAGGCTCTATGGGTGCCTCCCTATCTACACCATGAGCCAGCATTATTGCTATATCTTAACTAAAAAAGTTACCATCAATCTTGAGTCACTACACATTTTTAAATTTGACCTACTATTTTGTAATCAGAGGGTCGTAAGTTCAAGTCTTATCTCCGGATCCAAGAATATGTACAAATATTAAAGCCTTAGCTGATAAAACAGCTAGGGCTTTTTTATTGCCTA
>DAOUSV010000073.1 GCA_030627065.1 Piscirickettsiaceae bacterium
TACCACCAGCAATATATAAACCAGCCATTGGCAATACAGTCAGAGCTAAATTACCTGCTTGAGCACCGTATATTTTAATAAATAAATTTAATGCGGCTAATGCCAAACTATCATTCTCATCACTTGCAAACTGACTAATAACTGCCGCGGCATCATCGCTACTATCGATCACCTGACGACAACTAGCACTCTCTTCATACAATCCTTCAGAACGCAGAAACTCATAAATATCGACTAAGCCAACACCCGATACTAACCGTTCATAAGACACATGGTCGAACTTTTTAAGCATGTATTCTAATAGTTGAATTTGTAAGCCGTCTGTTGGTGCGAAATCAGCGTGACCACCTTCAGTAGCCAATATTCGCCAGCCATCATTGTCAAGTATTAAAACAGCTTGCCCTAAACCTGTACCAGCACCGATCACTGCTCTAGGTGATTGTCTATTTTCCTCACCTTGTTGCAGTGTAACAATCTCATCATCAGCAAGTTCTGCAATACCATGAGCCACTGCCGCAAAGTCATTACATAAATGCACAGATTCAATATCAAACTTAATTGCCAAATCATCAGCATTAAACTGCCATGGCAAATTGGTTACATTAGCATCTCGACTAGAAACAGGACCAGCAACGGCAAAGCAAGCACTACTGACTTTATGATCTTTAACTTGATTTAGAGCAAGAAATGCATCCAAAACCAAGTCAAAACTATCAAAGTCTTGGCTTACAAAACTCTGTTCACAAATCACATCACCATCTACCGTACTTAACTGAAATAAGGTTTTCGTACCACCAATATCAACAGCTAATACGTTTTTCATTTATTGACCCGCTGCCGCCGAATCCATATACCAATAATACTCATTTTCAGGCGCTAAACGTTGCACAGGTAAACCGGTAACAGCATCTGTTGTAATATCCTTAACAATAGCCGCTTTTGCTTCACCCGCAATAAACACAATCACTTGTCTTGCTGCGTTAATGGTTGGATACGTCATAGTCACGCGCCAAGATTCAAACTTCTCAACATACAAACTGGTTGTCATTGTATCCGTCACACTCAAAGCATCTGATTCAGGGAATAATGATGCAATATGACCATCAGGCCCTATACCTAATAAAACTAAATCTAACGGTGCATCTTGCAATACATCTTTCATCGTTCGTGCATATTCAATCGCCACATCAGGTGCAACACCATTTTCTGTTGGCATTCGGTGAACATTTTCTTGTGGGATAGCAACATGATCAATCATTGCCTCACGCGCCATTTTAAAATTACTATCATCATGTGTCGGTAAGACACAACGTTCGTCACCAAAGAATAAATGAACACGACTCCAATCAATTTTCTCAACATAAGGTGACGTCGTTAGCTTCTGATACAAGCCTTTAGGTGTTGAACCTCCCGCCAATGCAACATGAAACACGCCACGTTTTGCAATTGCCGCACGTGCTGTTGTAACAAAATGTTCTGCTGCTGCTTCAATTAAACTTAGTGCATCTGCTGATATTCTTTGTTCTGCTTTCATTTTCTTCCTCGGTATTCTTGAAAAAAACTAACTTATCGATAACTAAATATAGTGCTAATTTCACCTAAAATGAAATTAATCCATGATATCGTGGTCTAGTAAATAATCGTCGTTCACCCTAAAATTAGCAAGGTAAACAAAAAATGAATCCTTTAATTCGCGTTATTTTAACATCAATCCTGGTTTTGCTCCCAACATTATCATTTGCTAATGAACAAGTTCGTTACGACCAAATAAGTTTACAAGCAATAGCAGCACAAAAAGTCGCTAATGACGTTCTCGTCGCTACCTTAATCGTGCAAGAAAATGGAAACAACCCAGCCACACTTGCCAATAAAGTAAATGACAAAATGAGAGAGTTACTCGATACATCAGCACAATACAAAGCAATAGATAGCCATACAACAGGCTATAACAGCCGCCCATTTCACGAAAAAGGTAGTGTAAAATCATGGAAAGTAAGCCAATCTATTACTTTAACAAGTAAAAATTTTGAACAGTTAGGGCAATTAATTTCTGAGACAAATAAGCTGGCAACCGTTCAATCTATGTCATTTCGCGTTTCCAACTCGTTATTTAAAGAAACAAAAGCACTTCTATTAAAAGAAGCAATCTTAAATTTCCGAAATAAAGCAAAACTTATTGCCGATCAATTTGGCAAATCAAATTATCGTCTAGTACATATCAACATAGACAAAAATCAAGCCCAACCTAGCTATCGAATGGAGCGTACTATGATGATGTCTGATGTGGCCTCTAGTGCGCCACCCGCATTATCTGCTGGTACTAATAAAGTTCAAGTTAATGTTAATGGCACGATTGAACTTATGGCTGACAATTAATCATCTTTAAACCTTTTTCTTCTCAGTATAGGAATAATCGCTGGCGCTTGTACAAATAAAGTAAACAATACAACGCCAAAAGCAATAGATTGCACTGTCCACCAATATTCAAGTTCTATCGGCAATGCTAGAGCAAGTACCAAGGTAACCGCCCCTCGTAGACCACCTACAAACATCAAGCTTTGGTGTTTCAGTGGGATTTTTTCAACACCAGGTAAAAGTGATATCAACAGTGCTCCGCCAAAGATACCCACTGCTCGTGCAATAACTATTAGCATTGCTAACCAATTATCGGTAAACATGCCAACGGTAACGCCCATTAATAAGCCAGTAATAGCTCCCCCAAAGAAGATAATTAAGAATCGTATACTGGCATTAAATATAGAAATATTTTCCATTGGATGCTGTGCGATATAAAGGAAAATACTAAAGGTTACGATGGCTATTGCATCATTAAATAAGGCTTCACCATCAAGTAATAAACAAAGTCGCTCTGACACGCCTGCTTTACGCATAATATCTAAGATTGCGACAGGATCCGTTGCCGCTAGCAGTGCCCCTGTTAATGAGGCTGCAATCCAAGGGAATCCTTCTGGATGTCCAATGCCATAATAAATCATTGCAGCCGCTATAAATGTCGATAACAATATTATGGGAATAGTAAAGAATAGGATAACAACTAGATTTTAACTAATTTTTCAGTATCAATTTTAAATGCGGCTTCAAAAATTAATATTGGCAAAAACACATACAATATCAAATCATGAAAAGAGTCATAACGAACACCAGTATCAATATTGAAATTAACTAATATTTCGCTACCTATAAGCCTGTTACAACAAGTAAATCAGCAAAAGGAATATGATATTTTTCTGCTACTGGTTTAATTAATAGCGCCAGTAACAACATAAATGCTAACAGCATTAACCCTGTACTGATCGCCATATTCTACCCCTGCTCTTCTACTTCGGGAAATATCTCGGACATACTCATACTTTTACCATTTCCTTGGACAATTCGGGCATGAGTACGATTTAATGCACGTGGATTTTTCACGCCACAAGAATGAGCAATCATGCCAATTTCTTTCACCATATTATCAATGTAACTCGCTACCCGTATTGATTTTGATTGCGGATGAAGCCCCCGCTGAAACTTAGGATCATGTGTTGTAATACCTGTCGGACAAGTATTTTTATTACATTGTAATGCTTGAATACAGCCCAATGAAAACATAAATCCACGGGCACTGACAATAAAGTCCGTACCTACGCATAATGCCCATGCAACAGCCGCAGGTGTGATCAACTTCCCCGATGCAATCACTTTAACGTGATCTCTAAGACCATATTGTTTTAA
The DNA here is from genome assembly GCA_030627065.1 of Piscirickettsiaceae bacterium. Lineage (GTDB taxonomy): Bacteria > Pseudomonadota > Gammaproteobacteria > Nitrosococcales > Methylophagaceae. The sequence continues at coordinate 3,736 of DAOUSV010000073.1, forward strand.
CTTATCAATAAGTAAAGGTAAGCTTTCACGAAGAGACATTCCCACCGAATCAATTAATGGCATCGGTGCAGCACCCGTGCCTCCTTCCGCACCATCAATAGTAATAAAATCAGGGGCAAAATCATTGCCACGTTTTTTAATCGCTATTAACAAATCATCAACCTGATTAGGGGCACCTACCACCATTTTGAATCCTGTTGGTTTTCCTGTTACATCTCTTATCCAATTAACCATATCAATTAAATCATCAAAACTTGCGATATCAACATGCCTATTCGGACTATAAGCATCCTTTCCTACTTCAATACCACGAATTTTAGCAATTTCTTCACTTACTTTTTCGCCTGGCAACATACCACCTTTACCCGGCTTAGCACCTTGACTCATTTTTATTTCAAACATTTTGACTTGAGGGTGAGCAGCAACCTCCCTCAATTTATCATCGCTCAAGTTACCTTCTAAATCACGTACCCCATTTTTTGCTGTTCCAATTTGAAAGACAATATCGGCACCACCTTCCAAATGATATGAAGATAAACCACCCTCTCCGGTATTCATCCATGCTCCCGCTATTTTTGCTCCGGAAGATAATGCTAATACAGCAGGTTTAGATAAGGCACCATAGCTCATACCTGAAATATTGAATATTGAATCTGTTATATATGGATGTTCACAATCCTTACCAATAGTTACCGCTCGCGGTGGCACAGCATCCTGCCCCAATGTTGGAAAAGCACAGTTAACAAATAAAACTCGGCCAGCACCATTAATATTATCGGTAGAACCAAAAGCAACCGTGCTATCTACATTTTTAGCAGCACGATATGCCCATGAACGTTGGGCGCGATTAAAGGGAAGTTCTTCACGATCCATTGCAAAGAAATATTGACGAAAGAACTCACCAACATGTTCAAATATATAGCGAAACCGTCCAATAACAGGATAATTTCGTCGAATAGTTTGCTGAGTCTGAGTCACATCTGAAATATACGCCACAATCACCCATAAAATGAGTAAGCCGACGGCAAAGATGAATAGTGATGCAAACACCTGTAAAGTAATAATCAAAAAATCCATAAATCCAGTTGATAATCTATCCATAACTATTTTTATCCTTTAGCTAACTGCTTATTTCACTAATCATAATTTAAATAGCTTAATCATGCATTCTCAATTTATTTCAAGAATAATTGATAGGCAGGATTATCCGTTTCTTGCCAATATTGATAACCTAATTCATCTAAAAACTGATGAAATTCATCCTGTTCACCATTAACAACCTGCACTCCCACCAAAACACGACCATAAGCCGCTCCATGGTTCCGATAATGAAATAAGCTGATATTCCATCGCTGTCCCATTGTCGTCAAAAATCGCAACAATGCACCCGGACGTTCTGGAAATTCAAAGCGATATAGCTTCTCATTATCAACCTGCGGTGCATGCCCTCCCACCATATATCGAATATGAAGTTTTGCCATTTCATTATCAGTAAAATCTACCCACTGATAACCGGCCTTATCTAAACTTTCAAATAATACCTGGCGAGCTTTGTCGCCACCATCTAACTGTAAGCCTACAAATACCTGCGCCTTATTATTATCAGCATAGCGATAATTAAATTCGGTGATACTTTGTTCAGATAGTAACTGACAAAACTGCTGAAAGCTACCGGCTTCTTCTTCAATAGTTGCAGCAAATAATACTTCTCGACGTTCGCCCAATTCAGCACGTTCCGCAACATGACGTAGGCGATCAAAGTTGATATTCGCCCCACTATCAATTACTACAAATTGCTGATCAACTACATTATTCTTCGCAATATATTTTTTAGCACCCGCAACAGCTAATGCACCTGATGGTTCGGCAATTGAACGGGTATCGTTAAATATATCCATGATTGCAGCACAGATTTCATCACTGTCCACCAGCACCACTTCATCAACGGTTTCACGTGCAATACGAAAAGGTTCTTCACCGATTTGACGTACAGCCGTACCATCAGCAAACAAACCTACTTGCTCTAATACCACACGTTCATCTGCGGCTAATGCTTGGTATAAGCACGATGAATCATCGGCTTCAACACCAATGATTTTAATCTCAGGTTGAGTTGCTTTAATATAAGCGGCAATACCTGCAATCAAACCACCACCGCCCACAGGTACAAAAATGGCATTAATAGGCTCAGGGTGTTGCTCCAAAATTTCTAACGCAATCGTGCCCTGACCAGCAATAACATCGGGATCATCATAGGGGTGAATAAATGCTCGCCCTTGTTCGGTGGCAATATCACGCGCATAGCGATAAGCATCATCATAACTATTACCGTGCAACTTAATCTCGGCACCAAAGCTTTTCACCGCATCAACTTTAATCTGAGGCGTGGTCTTAGGCATAACAATTAATGCTGAAATAGCCATTTTTTTCGCTGATAGAGCAACACCTTGAGCATGATTACCCGCCGATGCGGTGACAACACCTTGCTCACGTTCCTCCTCAGATAATTGAGCCATACGGTTATACGCGCCACGCAGTTTGAATGAAAAGACAGGTTGCAGATCTTCACGCTTTAACCACACACTGTTATTTAGGCGTTGTGATAGCTTTGGCATGTTATCCAATGGGGTTTTAATTGCCACATCGTACACGCGCGCATTGAGGATTTTATCTACATATTCAGTCAGCATGGTCACACTATTTCATCAAAATTCTAATTAATAATGCTTACGTTACCATTACCCGCCATTTATCTCTATAATTGGTGGATAATTTTAGCTATTAATCAAATAAGGATTACGCAATGACTGCTGATGAAATGAAAAAACAAGCCGCTTATGCAGCACTAGAACACATTAATACTGACGGCGTTGTCGGTGTTGGCACAGGCTCTACCGTTAATCACTTTATTGATGCACTAGCAACAATCAAAGGCAAAATCGAAGGCGCTGTTTCTAGCTCAATCGTATCAACAAAACGTTTAGAAGCTCACGGCATTCGCGTATTTAATCTTAATGAAGTAAGTGAAGTTGCTGTTTATGTTGATGGCGCTGATGAAGCAAATGACAACTTACAGCTTATTAAAGGCGGTGGTGGTGCATTAACGCGTGAAAAAATCATTGCGGCAGCCAGTGCTAAATTCGTTTGTATTGCTGATGAAAGCAAACTGGTGGGTGTGTTAGGTAAATTCCCTCTACCTGTTGAAGTTGTACCAATGGCTCGTAGCTATGTCGCTCGTGAAATTGTCAAAATGGGTGGCCAGCCTGTTTACCGTGACGGCTTTATCACTGATAACAGCAATGTAATAATTGACGTACATGGCTGGGATATTATGGAAGCAATTAAATTAGAAAAAGAACTTAA
>DAOUSV010000113.1 GCA_030627065.1 Piscirickettsiaceae bacterium
GACACAGGATTCGATACCGAGCCCGAACCTAAACATTCTAGTAATGCCACTACCGATGAGGCATGACAAAGCCGTGTACAGTGATCGACATTATTAGTTTTAAATCCTGTACGTACTAATTTTTGGAATAAATAAGCTTCTTCATTACTACCTTTAGCGCTACCAAACCCAGCTAAGGCGTTAGGGCCTTGATTATCACGAATATTATTAAAGCCACCAGCGGCTAAAGCTAAAGCTTCTTCCCATGTTGCTTCACGGAAAACTTTATCAACATCATTAGGATCCATTGAGAAATCTGCCGATTTAGGGGCATCATCGCGACGAATAAGTGGCTTAGTTAAACGATGTGGATGATGAATATAATCAAAGCCATAACGACCTTTGACGCATAATCGACCTTTGTTCGCAGGACCATCACGCCCTTCCACATACAAGATCTTGTCATCTTTAACGTGATAAGTCATCTGGCAACCGACACCACAGAATGGACAGCCAGAATCAACAGTACGGTCAGCTTTTAACATGCCGACTTCTTTAGCCGGCATTAACGCACCTGTTGGACAAGCTTCAACACACTCACCACAAGCCACACAGGTACTTTCGCCCATCGGATCATCAAGATCAAACACGATCTGCGTATGTGTGCCACGTTTTGCCAAACCAATAACATCATTATTTTGCGTTTCACGACAAGCACGAACACAACGAGTACATTGAATACACGCATCCATATTCACCGCGATTGCAGGATGTGAAAGATCTGGTTCAGCTTGGTGGCGCGCATCAAAACGCGGTAAGCCAATATCTAATTTACCCGCCCAATAATCAAGCTCTGAATTTAAAGTATGAGGCTGTTCTGATACATCAGACTTTAACAGTTCCACTACCATTTTTTGTGATTTTAAAGCTCGTTCACTATTTGATTGAACGTTCATACCTTCTGTTGGTACACGACAACAAGACGGCGCTAAAACACGCTCGCCATCAATCTCAACCACACAAGCTCGACAGTTACCATCTGAACCTTCTCGGTCGGAATAACAAAGATGGGGGATTTCAAGGCCTTGCTGTTTAGCAACATCTAATAATGTATCACCGTCATTAGCGACAACATCAGCACCATTTAATGTAAATTTAATCGCCATTACTTGTCTCCTCCCTGACTTAACTCTTCCGGGAAGTATTTCATCACACTACGAACAGGGTTTGGAGCAGCTTGTCCTAGGCCGCAAATTGACGAATCAATCATGACATCAGATAGCTCTTCTAATAAATCCTGATCCCATTGATCTTTTTCCATCAAGGTGACCGCTTTCGCTGTTCCCACTCGACACGGCGTACATTGACCACACGACTCTTCTTCAAAGAATTTCATCGCATTAACTGCTAATTTTCGAGCACTGTCTTGATTAGAAAACACTACCACAGCAGCACTACCAATAAAACAGCCATATTCATTTAAGGTATCAAAATCTAACGGAATATCACCCATCGACGCAGGCAAGATACCGCCTGACGCACCACCAGGGAAATAGCCATAAAACTCATGACCATCAATCATACCGCCACAATATTCATCAATCAATTCACGCATGGTGATACCGGCTGGCGCTAAATGAACGCCCTGTTTATTCACTCGACCACTGATCGAGAAAGAACGCAATCCAACCCGACCATTACGACCATGATCAGTTAAACAACTTGGGCCTTTTTCTAAAATATCGCGCACCCAATAGAGTGATTCCATATTGTGTTCTAGAGTTGGTCGACCAAACAGGCCTACTTCAGCAACAAATGGCGGACGCAAACGCGGCATTCCACGCTTACCTTCTATCGACTCAATCATTGCCGACTCTTCACCACAAATATAAGCACCCGCACCGCGGCGTAAGTGAATAATCGGTAAATTTTCAACCGGTGGATTGGCCTGTAATTTAGCAATTTCTTGCTCAAGCATCACTCTAATTGCGGCATATTCATCACGCAGGTAAATATAGATTTCATGGATACCAGTCGCCCAAGCGGCAATCAACATTCCCTCAAGGAAGCAATGTGGATCACGCTCTAAATAATATTTATCCTTAAACGTACCCGGCTCACCTTCATCAATATTAACGGCCATTAATTTAGGATCTGGCATTCCTCGTACAATGCGCCATTTACGTCCAGCAGGGAAACCTGCGCCACCTAAACCACGTAAACCAGAATCATCCATCTGATCTAATACTTTTTCTACTTTATAAATATCCGTCATACATGAGCGATATGTTTCATAACCGCCCTTTTCAAGATAAGTGCCATACTCAATCACGGTTAAGGATTCTGGAATTATTTCTTTATTATCAACAGCTTGAATCACCTTGGCAACATCACATTTTTCAATCGGGTTCATTCCAACAACAGCAATCGGCGCTTTATCACAGAGCCCAACACAAGGCACACGCTGTACACGAACACCTTCACCCAAACCATTTTCTAATGAACCAATCAGAGCTTCAGCACCAGACATATTACAGGTCAATGATTCACACACTCGTACTGTCAATGCAGGCGGCGCAGTTTCATCTTCTTTAATCACATCAAAGTGATGATAAAAAGTAGCCACTTCATAGACTTCAGCTTTCGAAAGCTTCATTTCGCGCGCTAATGCGACCAAGTGCGGAGCAGAAATATGCTGATAAGCATCCTGAATTTTATGTAGATGCTCAATCAATAAGTCTTTTTGTCTTGATTCATCACCTAATAAAGCCTGCACTTCAGCCAAGGCTTTTGGATCAACTTGCCTGCCTTTACCGACGGCTCTCGGTAATTTCAGTTTATTACCTGGCTTACGAGCGCTGATTTCCTGCTTGCTCATACAATTTCTCTCTTTAAGTTGCGGCACCTTTTTAGTGCTCATATTTTTATATTTAACCAGTGAAATTACCACGACTAGACTCAATTGTGAAGCCATTTAAATGAGTAATCTCGTATTTACTCCATCATGTAAATAATGCCTACAAAAAAGCCACCAAATAATGACTATTCGGTGGCTTTTTTTCACTTGCTTATATTGCTACTTTTTTGAGAAATATTCTCTTATTTATTACTTAAAATGATCTTATATAAATCATCTTTCAACTTTAAACGCTCTTTACCTAAGCGGTTAACATAGTCATCGCTCGTTGGCTCCTCGCCACTTTCTATACGATAAATATGCTTATCAATTTCTTCATAACGTTCCATCATATGGTGAAAATAATTATTATCCATTTTCAACTTATGGATCAAAGCTTTATATTCAGGAAACTCTTGAGTCAGAGGGTGATGTGTTAATGGCATTTCATTCTCTCTTCAATTTATTAATCGATGAGAACAACATAGCACTAAAGTTTGGTTAGAATTTAGCTTTTCGAACATTAAATGATCTAGATCATTAGCCAGATTACTTAGGTAGTTTTCCTTGTTTCTCTAGCTCTTTCAACCATAAATCATGGTGCTGTTTAGCCCAAGCAGTATCAACTTGCCCTGTTACCATTCCTTCCAATGCACCTTCAGTACCAATAGTACCAATATAAATATGTCCAAATGCAAATGCTGTCAGCACTAATGCAGTGATGACATGGATTAAGTGTGATAGTTGTAATAATTCACGTTGTTGATCAAAGTTAGGGAAATCGAGTACTAATCCTGTGAAACATAAAGCTAAGCCCATAATGACTAAAGACCAGAACCACATTTTCTCACCACCATTTAACTTTTCAGCAGAAGGGTGTTTATCACCAATCATACCGCCAAAGTCTTTGAACCATTGCAGATCAATTTTATTAAAAAAGTTATTGCTAAACCAATTCAAAATCATTGATAACAATCCGACCATAAAGACAGGCCCTAAAATATTGTGGACCCATTTTGCAACATCCGCATACGCGGCAAAGCCATGATGACCAAATAGGGGAATGAGTACGGCACGTCCATACAACAAACTCAGTCCTGTTATGCCAAGCACGATGAACAATCCAGCGGTTAGCCAATGCATCCGACGTTCTTTTAATGTCCAGCGTTCAACTGTTTTACCCGTGCGAGGATGAGTTAATTCCACTTGCCCACGCCAAATATAAAACAATGCTAATACAGTAAATGTGAAGCCCAATAACCAACTACCGTATTGTGCAATCGGACCATTACGTAATTGTCGCCAAACTTGACCCGAACCTTGAATAAGCTCATTACTTTCACGCCCGGTAACAGCTGAATATCCCTGCGTATTATCTCGTACAGCGCGCCAATAATCTGATCGTGGATTTGTTTCAGCTACTGGTGTATCTTCTACGACAGCAAAACCAGTTGCAATATAGCCTGTCATTGGCAGTAAAAATATAGCTAACAGCATAATTATGCCTGTCAAACTCATCATTCTTTTACGTTTAGTTAATGTCATCTTAACGATCTGTCTGCACTTGACCAAAGCGTTTTGCCAAAATAGTCTCACGCTGCTCAGCGGTTTGGCTATGCGTATCTACTTTGCCTTTATAGACACCGGCTTGATGTAAAATAACATCGGCATCTTCATAACAAGCCGTTACACTTAATGTGGCAATAATCAATATGACATATTTCATTATTTAGTCTTTATACGCTGTGTTCCAGCCCCATGTTTCTTGGCGACCTTCACGACGTACTACACGGTTACGGAATAATTCAGACACCACATCACCATCACCAGCAAGCAATGACTTAGTCGAACACATTTCAGCACAAAGTGGTAACTTGCCTTCAGCTAGGCGATTACGACCATACTTTTCCAGTTCTTCATGAGAATGATCCTCTTCAGGACCACCGGCACAAAATGTACATTTATCCATCTTGCCACGCGCACCAAATGCACCTTCTTGTGGATATTGTGGCGCGCCAAATGGGCAGGCATAAAGGCAATAACCACAACCAATACACATATCTTTATCATGTAAAACAACGCCATCTTCTGTGGTGTAAAAACAGTCCACAGGGCACACAGCCTGGCACGGTGCATCCGTACAATGCATACAGGCGACTGAAATAGACTTTTCACCTGGCACACCATCATCTAATGTAACAACACGGCGACGATTAACGCCCCAAGGAACTTCATGTTCATTTTTACACGCTGTAACACAGGAATTACACTCAATACATCGTTCTGCATCACATAAAAACTTCATTCTAGCCATGTCACTCTCCCCTATACAGCACGAATTCTGCAAAGAGACACTTTCGTCTCTTGCATTTGAGTGACTGAATCATAACCATAGGTAAATACGGTATTACATGATTCACCTAAAACATAAGGTACCGTTCCATCAGGATATTTGTCCGTTAAGTCCTTACCTTGATAATGCCCACCAAAGTGGAATGGCATAAAGACAAGCCCTCGAGTTACTCGCGGTGTAACAAATGCCATCACTTTTATTTTCCCCCCTTCTGGACCATCGACCC
>DAOUSV010000133.1 GCA_030627065.1 Piscirickettsiaceae bacterium
CAATTATTCACTAATAAAAAGTAATTGAATATATTATTCTGCTAATGTCACAGTAAGTGCTTGTTCAGGAGTTTCTACTTCTAATAACTCTAGTAGTTCCCCCATTGTTTCTGTTAACCAATAACAGGCGTAGATTCTGTCATAGTAAGCATTTGTATACTCAATATTAGCTGTTAAAACTTCATTTTCACTGTCGAGTAAATCTAATAATGTTCGTAGCCCAAGAGTGAATTGTTTTTGATAAGCATCACGTGTTTTTTCCGATGATTCGATATGCAATTTTAATACGGGAAGACGATTAGAAACTGAATTTAAAGCATTCCACGCTAAACGTACATCGTATTCTATTTGACGCTTAGTAATCAGCGCGCGCGATTTTTCACGCCCACTAAGGTATTCTGTTTCTTTGATTCGCGCTTTATCTGCACCGCCGTTAAGCAAGTTATAACGCAGTCGAAGCATGGCAGAGGAGTCATTATTATGTCCAGAAGTCCCATCTAAATTATTATTGGCATTAGTAGCGAGTTCTAAATCGACACGTGGATGCATTGGTGCTTTAGCGCCTTGTTGCTGAGCAAGAGAGGCTTCATGATTGGCTATTGATGAACGTAATGCAGGATGTTGGTAAAACGCGACTTTTATTGCATTTTCTACTGTGGCAGGTGCATTGTTACAGCAATCATCACTAGGATCGAGGAGAGACTCAGGTAAGTTACCGACAATGCGAAGGTAATTAATTCTGGCATCTTCTAAGTTACCTTTGTTTGCTGTTAAATTAGCTTTCGAAAGTGCAACCCGTCCTGAAGACTGAACAACATCTATTTTTGTGCCAACGCCGCTATTTGCACGTAATTCAATATGTGAATTAATACGTTCATGGGTCTTTAAATTATTTTCCGTTAAGGAGAGTAAGTCTTGTCGACGTAACACGTCAATATAGGCTTGAATCGTTCTAAGGCTTGTTGTTTCGGCAGTGTCGGCAACATTATAGCCAGAAGATTCTGCTAAGGAACTCGTTTGATCGACACTGTTTTTAGTGGCGAACCCATCATAGAGCATTTGTGTGGCTGTTAGACCCGCCTCGTTACGATGCAGTGATTTATTATGGTTAGGTCTAGTTATAGGGCTATCTGTTCTTTCGTAACCAGTGCCTAGGTTTAGGTCTACTTTCGGGTAATAACCTGCTCGAGCTTGGTTGATTGTTTGGTTAACACTAAGGCTAAAATTAGATTGAGCTAAAATTGAGGGGTTGCTTTTAATCGTTTTATCAACAGCTTCAAGAAGCGTCTGAGCTATAATGGGTTGAGACATTAGTATAGCGCTTATAATTACAGCTGAAAACGTCATGAATTTACTTTTATATATCATTTACAAAACTCCGATAATCAGCGAACGTTAATTTCAACGCGACGATTCATAACTTCAACAGTTTCATCTGGGGTCAAGACAAGAAGTCGATATTCACCCTCAGATTCTATGCTAATAGCATCGGCAGAGAGACCAAAGTCAATCAAATCTTGCCGTACTTTTTCTGCTCGTCGTTGAGATAAGGCATCATTATATGAGTTTGTAGCAGAGGTATCTGTGTGACCACTGATTCTGATTTCAGAATCATTACGGTCAAGTAGTGTTTGATATGTTTTTTCAGCGTCTAATTCTGATTCCAAGGTAAAGGTAACTTGATCTAATAAGAAATACAATTTAGCCGTATAAGGGGCTGGTATTCTTACTATTTCTTTTACTGGAGCTAGTTCAGGCTGTATTTCAGCTACGGCACAAAAAGGTGATTCGCCTTCTTCAAGTTCAGTAGGAGTTTGTACTAGTGCGTGTAACTCGGATTGTTGCTTACTCGGAGATAGACTGCCATGAATCGAGCTACAGCCTGTCACCAATAAAGTGAAGAAAAGTAGTAGGGATAAACGGTATATATTGTCCATGAGACTATCTCTATATATTAACTATCAAGTTTAGTATAAGGTTTGTTTGATACAAGTCAATATTCATAGTCTAGTATTAACAAATACTTATGTTCGAGTGTTACCGTTGTTTAATCGAAACCATTACTAATTAAAGCATAAGCAGAATGATTATGAATAGATTCAAAGTTTTCTGATTCTACGGTATAAGCATTAATTCGGTCATCATCATTCAATCGTGCTGCAATATCACGCACTATATCTTCAACAAACTTAGGATTATCATACGCTTTTTCAGTCACGAACTTTTCATCCGGACGTTTTAATAAGCCAAATATTTCACATGATGCTTCTTCTTCAACCAGATCAATAATATCTTCAATCCAGAAAAAGCTTTTTGCTTTCACGGTGACTGTGACATGTGAACGCTGATTATGAGCACCGTAATCTGAAATGTTTTTAGAGCAAGGACATAGGCTGGTTACAGGAACAACAACGCGCACCATGACATCTGTTTTATTACCTGTAATCTCACCTAGGAAGGTCACTTGGTAATCCATCAAGCTTTTAACTTTGCTGATAGGGGCCGTTTTGTTAACAAAATAAGGGAATGCCATTTCGACATAACCTGACTCAGCCTGTAAACGTTCTGTCATTTGTGGCAACATTTCACGGAATGAACGTACGGTAATTTCACGTTCATTTTGGTTTAAAATCTCGACAAAGCGAGACATATGTGTGCCTTTAAACTGGTGTGGCAGATTAACATACATATTGAAGTTGGCAATTGTATGTTGCTCACCAGAAGAACGATCACTCACCTTTATCGGGTGCTGAATGTCTTTGATACCCACTTTATCAATAGCAATTTGACGTTTATCTTCAATGTTTTGCACATCTTCAATTTGTTCGCAGCAATCTGCTTTTTTATCAGTTGTCATGTCTTTTTAATCCTCGCTATAACGTACGCAGGCTCGGTCGGTTTCCCATAGGGTTACGCCAGAGATCTTTGCTGTATCTATATTTAATGTGTTACTCAATTTTTGGTAAAAATATTGAGCAATATTTTCTGCTGTTGGGTTCACTGTATCAAAAGGTGGAACATCATTGAGATAACGGTGATCTAATGTTTTTGCTAATTCACGTGTTGCGGTCTTAATTGTTTTGAAGTCCATTCCCATACCATGCTTATTGAGCGCGGTAGCTGTGACTTCAACTTCTAACTTCCAGTTATGGCCGTGCATACGGCTACAATCACCAGGGTAATCACGCAAAGTATGGGCCGCAGCAAAATCGGCTAGAATTTTTAATGTGTAAGTTGAACTCATAGTTGACTATTATACTCAGGAATTTGTTTTTCTAACATAAAAATTATGACGCAAGTTTCTTATTGACGGTATCAATAATGCCTTGAGCGTCTAAACCACAATGAGAAAGCATCTGTTTATGTTCGCCATGATCAATAAATTTATCAGGTAAACCAAGGTTGATCACCGCTGTATTATTGGCAATAGAATTCAAATATTCATTGATACCACTGCCTGCACCACCCATCACCGCATTCTCTTCAATTGTAATAATAAGATCATGATTATTGACGATGACATCGATCATTTTATGATCAAGTGGTTTTACAAAGCGCATATTAATAACTGAAGCATCAAGTGTTTCTGCGGCTTCTAAAGCGGGTTGAACCATCGAGCCAAAAGCTAAAATAGCTACTTTTTCACCTTGACGTTTTAGTTCGGCTTTACCAATTTCAAGTGTTGTTAATTCAGATTGTATTGATGAACCTGTACCTGTACCGCGAGGGTAACGTACTGCACAAGGACCATTGTAGCGATATCCAGTCGTTAGCATTTGGCGACATTCATTTTCATCAGCAGGTGCCATAACGACCATGTTTGGAATGCATCGTAAGTAACTTAAATCAAAGCTACCTGCATGTGTTGCGCCATCGGCACCAACTAAACCACCACGATCGATAGCAAATAAAACAGGTAAGTTTTGTAAGGCTACATCATGAATAAGCTGATCATAACCACGCTGTAAAAATGAGGAATAAATAGCTACAACAGGCTTTTTACCTTCGCAAGCGATGCCCGCGGCAAGTGTAATTGCATGCTGTTCGGCAATTCCAACATCAAAATAACGATCAGGATATTGTTTTTCAAAGGCATTTAAACCTGAACCATCACACATTGCTGGCGTTATAGCGATAAGATCATCTGATTCTTTCGCCATATCACACAACCATTCACCAAAGACTTGGGTGTAACTTGGCCCGGATGATTTGTTACTTGCAGGGCTTACGCCATGATATTTTCCGGGTTGTTCTTCAGCAGGTTCAAAGCCTTTGCCTTTCTTCGTGACAATATGTAGAAATTGCGGCCCTTTACGTTCACGTAAATTGGTTAGTGTTGGGATTAATGTATCAAGATCATGGCCATCAATTGGGCCAATATAATTGAAACCTAACTCTTCAAACAAAGTACCAGGGATCACCATGCCTTTCACATGCTCTTCTGCACGACGAGCAAACTCCCATGCGGGTGGTAGTTTTTCTAATACTTTTTTACTGCTTTCACGTGCTGATGCATAGAAGTTGCCGGATAAAAGTCGTGCAAGATAATTAGACATGCCACCGACATTTTTAGATATCGACATTTCATTATCATTAAGGATAACTAAGATATTGGCACTTAAATCACCAGCATGAGCCAAGGCTTCATACGCTTGTCCGGCGGTGATAGCTCCGTCACCGATAATAGCAACTGCACGATTGTCATCGCCTTTTATTTGCGAAGCAACAGCCATGCCTAAAGCAGCACTAATTGAAGTGCTTGAATGACCAACACCGAAGGCATCGTAAGGGCTTTCACTGCGTTTAGGAAAGCCAGACAAACCGCCTTCTTGACGCATAGTATGCATTTGGTCGCGACGGCCAG
>DAOUSV010000057.1 GCA_030627065.1 Piscirickettsiaceae bacterium
ACGATCAGCTTCATCTAATATTAAAATCTCAACATCTGAAAACTTCACGGCATTTTGATTGTAAAGATCCATTAATCGACCAGGTGTTGCCACCAAAATATCGACACCACGGCGTAACTTCATCATTTGTGGATTAATCTTCACGCCACCAAATACAACGGCAGATCTTAGTGATAAATTCTGACCATATAACACTACGCTATCATGAACCTGTGCGGCTAATTCACGTGTTGGCGTTAATATCAGCGCACGGATATGATTCGGTCTAACGCGAGTGCCATTATCAAGAAGTTGTAATAAAGGCAGGGTGAAACTTGCTGTTTTACCCGTTCCTGTTTGTGCCGCAGCCATCACATCGCTACCGGTTAATACAGCTGGGATTGCTTCCAATTGAATAGGTGAAGGTTCGGTATAACCTTTCGCCTCAACGGCACGAAGTAATGGAGCAGAAAGTCCAAGATCAGAAAATGACATAGTGAATAAACTCAAATTAACAGTGAAGGTCTCGATGAAGAAATGCTTTAATATCGAGATAAATAGGATTGTATGGCGCGTATTATAGCATTGATTTTAAACGAACAAACCGGCGCTATAACCAGAAGACCATGCCCACTGAAAGTTATAGCCACCCAAATGGCCTGTTACATCTAAAGCCTCACCAATAAAATAGAGGCCCGCTTGCTGTTTAGCTTCCATTGTTTTTGAGCTAATGCCATCCGTATCCACACCGCCCAAGGTAACCTCTGCAGTTCGATAACCTTCTGTTGCTGATGGCTTTAACTGCCAGTTATTAATCTGTTCACCAATAGCTCTTAACTGTTTATCACTAAACTCAGCTAATGGACTTGCCGCTGATTTTGACCACCATAAAGTCTGTAATTCACTAACTAATGCCTTGGCTAGTTTCTTTGAAAGTAATGTTTTTAATAACTGTTTACCTTGCTTTGTTTTTGCTTCAATTAACCAGTCTTCCGCTTCAATATACGGCATTAAGTTAATACTCACTTCGTCTCCTGGTGACCAGTAGTTTGATACTTGCAGTACAGAAGGCCCACTTATACCGCGATGAGTAAACAATAGATTTTCAGTAAATGTTTGCCCATTACAGCTTAAATTAACTTCTAATGCCAAGCCAGATAGTCGTTCACAAATACCTTTCATAGCATCACTAAACATAAAAGGAACTAGACCGGCTCTACGCTTGGTTAAAGCCAAACCAAACTGCTGTGCAATCTCATAAGCAATACCGCTACCGCCTAATGATGGAATTGATAAAGCACCTGTAGCGACAACGAATGATTGGCTATTTAAGGTTTCTTTTTTAGTGTTTTGTTTGATCTTAAGATGGTAGCCACTGTCATACTTAACCGACATAAACTCACAATCAGTTCTAATTTCAACGCCTGCTTGCTGGCACTCATCCAACAACATGGTCAAAATTTCTTTGGCTGAATTCTTACAAAACTGTTGGCTATGTTTTCGCTCTTCAATTTCAATCCCATGACGTGCAACCATGGCAATAAAATCCCATTGAGAATAGCGTTTTAAAGCGGCCTTACAAAAATGTGAGTTATTAGAAATGAAGTTGTCGGCTTCAACATTATGATTGGTAAAATTACACTTTCCACCGCCCGACATTAAGATCTTTTTACCTACTTTATTGGCTTTTTCAATCACCAATACGCGTCGACCACGTTGGGCGGCTGTCATTGCACACAATAATCCAGATGCACCTGCACCTAAAATAATGACATCGTATTTTTTTGAATCCGACTGCACTTACATCCCTACCCTTTAAGAGCTACACGATAACATTGAACAACCCGGTTTATTTCTCGCCCATTCAGGCCGTTTTCCTGCAAATTTATCCTTATCCACTTGCTCATCATAAGGATGACGAAATAATTCTAGCAACTCATTAACCCTACTGTAATCACCCTGCTCAGCTAACTCAATAGCTTGTTGAGCTAAATAGTTTCGAAGCACATATTTAGGGTTAACTGCATTCATCTTCTCTTGTCGTTGTTGTTTATTAATGCCATCTTTAGCCAGTCTTTTTACATATCGACTCAACCAGTTGACGATCTTTTCTTTATTGTCACCCGTCAGTTCTTCTGGCAAATAATACGCATCCATTAGGGGTGAAAGAAGGTTTTCATCAGATTGATTAACATCATCATCGATATCTGCCAGCTTTCTAAAGAAGATAGTCATATCAGTCTCTGTCACTTGTAAAACAGCGGGTAGGTCTTTGATTAGATCGATATCTGACTCGCCCTCTAAACACTCAAATCCTAGCTTTTCAGCCATCATTGAATGATAGCTATCTTCATAGTCTTGCGAGTAATTCGCTAAAATTTGTTCCAGTGCTTTTGCATCTTCGATAAGCGGCATAAGCGCTTGAGCCAGTTGTACTAAATTCCACAATGCAACCGATGGTTGATTGCCAAAGCGATAACGTCGAGCGCTAGCATCAGTTGTATTGGGAGTCCAGTCCGGATCATAATCTTCCAGCCAACCATAAGGGCCATAATCTATGGTCAAACCGAGGATCGACATATTATCTGTATTCATTACACCATGAACAAAACCAACTCTCTGCCAGTGGACAATCATTGTTATTGTTCGTTCACAGACTTCTTCAAACCATTGCAAATAAATGGCTTTTGAAGGCGCACCAAGATGGGAGAAATCGGTACAAATGGTATAGTCAACAAAGGTATGAAGTAACTCTGTTTCCCCGCGTGATGCAAAGATCTGAAAACTGCCAAAACGCGTAAAAGATGGGGAAACACGACATACGACAGCGCCTAATTCACTTTTAGGGCGGCCGTCATAAAACATATCTCGCACCACATCTTCACCGGTTAAAACAAGACTTAAGGCGCGCGTTGTCGGCACGCCTAAATGATACATCGCCTCACTACATAGAAACTCGCGAACCGATGAACGTAATACAGCTAAACCATCTGCAGTGCGGCTATATGGCGTTGGGCCTGCGCCTTTTAATTGTAAAACCGACCGCTTGCCTGACGAACTAACTACTTCAGCTAAATTAATTGCACGACCATCACCAAGCTGCCCTGCCCAATTTCCAAACTGATGTCCTCCGTAGCACATAGCATACGGATCCATCTCTGCAATCACTTTATTCCCAGAAAACACATCTACAAATTGCTGTGACTCACAATATTCTTTTGATAGTTCCAGTTCTGCTGCAACATCTTCGGCATATGAAACCAAACTAGGAGCAGATACCTTTCGAGGAAGCACGCGTGAAAAACAAGCCCCCAGAACTTGTCGACGAATATTATCAGTTTCAAGATCAGCAGGTAGATCCTGAGTAAATCGGTTATCAAAGTGTAGTTCAGCAAGTTTTTTCAATATCATTTTGTCAAAAATATCGTTAAAAATTACGTAAACTGAACTAAATCACAGGCTCTATCAAAGGCCAAGTAACGTGATAAATCGCCACCATTTTCGACCATTTGCACCATCATTTTTAACTGTAAATCAATCTCAGTCGATGCAGGCATAGAATCTTCCACCCCAGAAAGGCATGCAACCAAAACAAGCTGCCAGTCTTGATCCATATTCTTAGACTCTTCAACAAGATCGGAAAAAGTCGTTAAATCATTTAAGGCTTTATCAACACACATCAACGGCTGTAAAACACCACCTTTTCCAGCCTGAAAACACTGCTGCTCATTACCCTCATGATCTTTTGGTAATGATGCTTTTAAAAACGTAAATAAAAATCGTTGAGGTGTTTCTTGCTCTCTGCCCACCATCAACAGGGTTTGATAATTAATAATATCAACCATCTTTCTGTTTATTATCCTTTGATTATTCAACCACACTAATTAAAACTAATTAGATATCTGCAATTATTTTTTCTTTAATATCGATCACATTCGCAGCTAAAAAGTCCATATGGTACTGTTTTTTAATGCCATATTCAGTCAACGTATATTGATATATCGACGTTATACTCTGCTGAGCCAGACTATTTTTCACACAATGTAATGCACAACCATCTAAAGCAATAATCGTTCGACCTGATTTTATTTTTTTACGATCGATGTAACACCACCACCTATTCCAGCGATACAAGATATTTCTGCAATTTGCTCACGATCTAACTCAATAGCAACCTGATTTGCTAACTGGGCAATATTAGAACACCCAAAGCAAGAATAAATTAACGGAAGTCTCTTTATCTTTTCATCAGTCATAACTAGTCTCTAATTTAAGTTATTTATGATACGAAATCACACGTTCAACTTCATTTTTCGACCCTAAAATAACCGGCACTCGCTGGTGAATATCCTTCGCCTTAATATCCATAATTCGTTCATATCCTGTCGTGCTAACCCCGCCTGCTTGCTCAACAATGAAGCTCATTGGACTCGCTTCATACATCAAACGTAGCTTACCGCCATTCGTTGAAGGCTTACTATCAATTGGATACATAAAAATACCGCCACGAGTCAGTACCCGATAGACTTCCGCCACCATTGAAGCGACCCAACGCATATTGAAATTCTTTTCACGCACGCCATCAACACCTTGAATACACTCTTCAACATATCGCTGCATTGGCTCTTCCCAAAAACGCTGATTCGATATGTTAATGGCAAATTCAGCCGTATCTTTAGGAATGGTCATATTAGGGTGGGTCAAAATAAATTCGCCAATATCACGATCAAGGGTAAAGCCATTAACACCATCCCCCGTCGTTAAAATCATCATCGTTGCCGGACCATAAACACAAAAGCCAGCACAAACTTGCTCCGTGCCTTTTTGCATAAAGTCTTCTACTGTCGGCTTATCCACACCATCAGGACAGCGTAAAATAGAAAAAATCGTACCAACAGATAAATTGATATCAATGTTAGATGAACCATCTAAGGGATCAAAGGCAATGAGATATTTACCTTTTGGCATATTGTCAGGAATTTGAATGATCTCTTCGATTTCTTCCGATGCCATACCTGCTAAATGTCCAGTCCAACTCAGTGCATCAACCATCACATCATTAGTAATAATATCAAGTTTCTTCTGCACCTCGCCCTGCACATTTTCAGATTCAGCCACACCACCAATACCGATAATGCCACTGCGATTAACTAAGTGAGAGATCTTTTTGCAAGCACTGACAATATCATTCAATAAACCTGTCATTTCACCTGTTGAGTTTGAATGAACACGTTGCTGCTCAATAATAAATTGAGTTATTGATTTACCTATATCTGACATGAGCTTCCCCAAAAAGTAAAAAGAACACTTAACCACAGAGGCTCAGAGACCACAGAGAAATACTTAGTATTATTTAAACCTCTGCATACTCTGAGCCTCTGTAATTTATTTTCTAAATCTTAACTAAAACCTCACCCATACCAATACCACCAAGATCACCAGAATAACGTTGTACGCGTGAAAAAGACGCTATCTTAGAAAATTTACTATCTAACTTCTTAAAAGAGGATAGCATCAGAGGTAAAAAAGCTAAAGTGTGTGCACCACAGTCATTAAAGTTAGCGCCGATGCCTTTTGATGGCTGCTTAGTTAATAGAACAGTGCCACGCTTCATGCCATAACCTAAGTGAGCACCCACATTGCCTAATACAGCGATGGTGCCTGAAATCATTCTACCCGCACAATAGTCACCGGCATTACCTTCGATTAGGATGTAACCTCGACGCATATGATCGCCTGTTCTATCACCGGAATTACCGGTAATAATTACTGTACCGCCAGTCATGCCATTTTTATAACCAGGTCTTGCTCCGCCAACAAAATCACCAGCATTGCCGTTGATTTTAATCTGGCCCGACTTCATCTCACACGCCGTGTAAACACTTGTATCGCCAGTGACTTCAATCTCGCCACCTTCTAAAAACAAACCTAAATAACCGCCAACATTACCTGTAACAGTAATCTTGCCTGAAGTCATATTTCGACCAATAAAATCGAGTTTATCAGTGCTATTTACAAAACTAATATCTGAAGCATCATCACCTGACACATCGAACAAACTATCAACACGTTCGGTACTATTGCCAATAACAAGTTTAATAGCAGCAATATCAGAGTCTGATTTATCTACTAACAAATCAGACGTTAATGGCGAACAATCAATGCGTTGTTTGGCCGATGTTGTCAGTGTAAACGTTAATGTGCTCATGCCATTATCTCCTGTAAATGGAAGTGGAATGGCCCGAGTTTACCGCCATAGTTACCGGCACTAATCCGACGAATACCATTCGCCGCACCTAGGTCACATACTGCCTGAATACCGACTCGCATAGCTACATCAATATCTTCTTTGGTTAAACCATCAATCACTATTTCCATCACTGATTCAACTTCCGGTGATAAATCGCTTTTTGTTTGGCCTTTTAAGGTTGGGCAAAAAGCATCATTGGTTGACGCATTTAAGGCTTTGAATTTTGAGCCTACTTTTGATCCCGAACGAACTACGCCGCCAGGGAAAGGCATAATGACATTTGGACACTTTTTCATTTCAACAATAGCGGCTTCACAGGCGATTAACGCTTGCTCTTGTGACTCGGCTAAAACAAGGAAGTTACCGCCACCGACAGAGGCTTGAACACCTGTTTTTTCTTGAGTTAAGAACTCACCATCCATCACCGGAATACGCCAGTAACGTTTGCCGTCAATCATTTTAGAGATCTGGAAACCATCACCAAAGAAGCGTAGGTTTTGGCCCAGTGCAATCTCAATGTCACTTTCTAAGCCAGAAAATAAAGCTGATGTTGGCGAAGTAAGTACACACTGACCAGCACGAGTTTCAACTTGTTTAGCTAAACCTTTACCACCCATAGCAAAGATTAAAATAGAGACTCCAGGACGTCCATCCGGTGTTTCGCTAGGATCTAATACTCTTTCAATCCCAGCTTCACAACCACAGGCAATTACTGATGTAGCAAAGCCGGTAAAGGTTTGTGCTGAAATCATCGCCCACTTTTCATTCAATGCGGTAATGATTAAGCGCGTCCCCTTCATTGGGAAGGCTTCAGCAAAGGTTTCATCAATTGTTACACCGTTAATAATCATATCTTGCCTCCTGCATGTAGCGGCTGCACGGTTAAACTACCTCGACCATCATCAACAATTTCATCATCACTAATTTTAAAGTTACCCATTTTTTGAGTGTGATATTTATCAAAATACGGTTTCAATGTCTTCTCAATACTATTATCAAATTCAGGTTTAACCACATGAGTTGTGCCCCATGTGACCTCAACGATTTCACCGTCTTTGACAACCATAGTGCCGTCTTTAAATACATAATCAGGCTTGCTAAACATCTTCTCGCGATCTTCAGCATTATCGGTATACACAGTGATGTCCGCTGCGGTTCCTACTCCTAAACTACCTCGGTCAGCCAATCCGACTAATTTAGCCGCGCCGGCACGAGTCATAATGGCGATTTCATACAATGTATATTCACGATCTAATGATGCCAAATGGCTGGCTTTTTGAGCCTCTGGATGTAACGTTGATAAGATATCATTACGGAATGTTTTATCCATTAACAGTCGAATCAAATGTGGATAACTTGTAAATGGTGCACCATTTGGGTGATCCGTCGTTAAGAATACACGCCATGGATCATCGACCATCAAGAAAGTTTCAAGCCCGATCATCCACTGCAATGCGTTGACGTAACTTTGATCTTTATACTTGAATGGCAAAACACCACAACCGGCATCACACTCAATATCCATACACACCCATTTATTCGGGCTAGAATGAGGATGAGCAGCAAATTGACGCATATTATCACCTGATGCTGTCACTGTTTGACCAAACAAGATCTGGCCAACATCGGCAGTAATATTTTTGTGTTTATTGATTGTTTCTGCAATTTGAGCTGAGCCCGATGAGAACTTAAAATCACCTTCTGTACCATAACTATGGAACTGGATATGAGTCATATGCATCGGCAGGCCGTTGATGCCTTCCATCGTATCAATTGTCATTTCTAAGTTACCTGCAACACCTAGATTACAACCATGAACATGTAATGGATGCGGTACGCCTAACTCTTTTACTGCAGTTGCTAAGCGCAATAAAATATCACGCGGTGTCACACCATAGAATTTATTTTTTTCATCTAAATCAAGCTTACGTTGATTGAACTTAAAGGCATTAATACCGCCGGGATTAACCACTTTCACGCCAATGGCATGACTATGGTTCATTGTCCAAGCAACATAGTTATTAATCGCTTCTTGATCACCATTTGATGCCATCATACGAAGCAGGAAGTCATCACTTCCCAACATCACATAACCACCTTTATCAATGATCGGTGTATCACCCATTTCCATATGAGCTTGGCGTGCATTAACTGGCAATATCGCAGGCTCAAAACCAGCGGTATAACCCATTTCTG
>DAOUSV010000153.1 GCA_030627065.1 Piscirickettsiaceae bacterium
AAATCTTCATCTTTCATTGCAGTAGCAGATTTACCTTTACCACCACGACGTTGTGCACGATACGTATCTAACTGCTGTGTTTTAGCATAACCAGCATGAGACAAGGTCACGACCATCTCTTCTTCGGTAATTAAATCTTCAAGTGTTAAATCTAGATGTTGACCAAGAATCTCAGTGCGACGTTCATCACCGTATTCTTCTTTAACTTTAACTAATTCTTCACGAATAACTGCCATCAAATTATCAGGGTCACTCAAAATAGCTAATAATTCTGCAATTACTTCTAAAACTTCACGATACTCATCTAAGATCTTATCTTGCTCAAGACCTGTTAAACGATGTAGGCGCATATCAAGAATAGCTTGCGCTTGCACAGGTGATAAATTATAGGCGCCATCGACCAATCCCATTTCAACCGCCAAACCTTCAGGACGTGACGCTTCTGCACCTGCTGCACCCAACATTTCCAGAATCATTTCTGATGCCCAGCCACGTGCTAATAAGGCTTCTTTCGCTTCTGATGGACTACTTGATGATTTGATCATTTCAATCACTTCATCAATATTAGCCAAGGCAGTCGCTAGACCTTCTAATATATGAGCACGGTCACGGGCTTTGCGTAATTCAAATAATGAACGACGTGTAACCACCTCGCGACGATGGCGAATAAAGGAGTCCAGAATTTGTTTTAAACCTAATAAACGTGGTTGGCCATCAACGATTGCCACCATATTGACACCAAATACTGTTTGCATTTGAGTCTGTTTATATAGGTTATTTAAAACAACTTCTGGCACTTCGCCACGTTTAAGGATAACCACCATACGCATACCGTCTTTATCAGACTCATCACGCAGGCCAGAAATACCTTCAATTTTCTTATCTTTAACTAATTCAGCAATCTTCTCTAATAATCGAGCTTTATTGACTTGATATGGTAGCTCAATAACAACAATGCTTTGTTGCCCTGTTTTTTCATTGGTTTCAATTATTGCACGAGAACGAATATGAACGCGACCACGGCCTGTTCGATATGCTTCACTAATACCTTGAGCACCATTAATCATCGCTGCTGTCGGGAAATCAGGGCCGGGTACATATTGCATTAAACCAGCAAGATCGATATCAGGTTCATCCACCATAGCGATACATGCACTAAGAATTTCAGTTAGATTATGTGGTGGAATATTAGTCGCCATACCAACCGCAATACCTGATGAACCATTAACTAATAATGCAGGAACTCGTGTTGGTAAAACAGAAGGTTCGTGCTCAGACTCATCATAGTTAGCAATGAAGTCAACCGTATCTTTATCAAGATCAGCCAACATTTCATGGGTAATTTTCGCCATACGCACTTCGGTATAACGCATCGCCGCTGGTGAATCACCATCAACCGACCCGAAGTTACCTTGACCATCTACCAGCATATAACGCATCGAAAATGGCTGAGCCATACGAACCATCGTGTCATATACCGCGGTATCACCATGAGGATGATATTTACCGATAACGTCACCGACAATACGTGCCGACTTTTTATACGAGCCATTCCAGTTATTATTTAACTCGCGCATCGCATATAAAACACGACGATGAACAGGTTTTAAACCATCACGAACATCGGGCAAAGCACGCCCCACGATTACACTCATCGCATAATCAAGGTAAGACTGCTTCATCTCCTCTTCGATACTAATTGGTTCTAACTCAAACGCAATATCTGACATTTATTTTTTCATCCAATTCTATGATTCATTTAAGGGCTGATCGTAGCATTTTAAGCGATTTAATGCAGAGTTTTAGTACTATGCTACTAGGGGCTACGTTTTGAGAAATAATCTCTAAAATCGTCTTCTACGGTCGCTAACAGCTCTTCAAGCCCCTGCTTCCAGCCTTTTACAACGTTCGATGGCGTAGTTTCATCAATATTAATGTCAATTCTTAGACCTGTTTGAAATAATGTCTGATTGGTATTCTCACCACTCGTAGTAAGAAAAAACTGCATTTCGAGTACAGACTGCGGAGAAAACTCATCTCGCTTATCACCATATAAAGCGGTTACAGCTGTTTCTAGCACCATATCAGCAGGTATATTTTCATCAATAATTACCTGACTAAATAAGCCACTTTTTTGTAACCAGCGTTTTAACTGCTCGGTAAACATATCCTGTGGATCAGAAAAAAACTGGTGATTAGCTTGTGCTTGAAACTCATTATCGCCAATTTTAAATACCAAGGTTTGACCACGAAAATGAGGGCTGATCCGTATTGGCTGAATTCGTAATACCCGATCTTTTACAAAACTGTTTGCCATAGAGCCCCGGTCGACATCAATCACATAGAAGTGTGAACGTCCATCGTCTTTGTTGTCATCCTTACTACCTAATCCGAAACAGCCTGTTAACAAACTTAACGCTAATATTAGGCTGATACTTCTATATATTACTTTTATCGACACAGATTTAAATCCTTACAAATTATAGTCACACTATTATTAACCGCTATAATAAATGATATGAAACAATTAAAAACTAAAATTCGTGATATTCCTGACTTTCCTAAAGCGGGGATCACTTTCAAAGACATCACACCTCTATTACAAGACCCAGCTACATTACGCTGTGTAATCGCAGAGTTAATCGAACCATTTAAAGATACGAACATCACCGCAGTTGCGGGTATGGAGGCGCGAGGCTTCATCTTCGGTAGTTTGGCGGCGTGGGAATTAAATGTAGGTTTTATTCCATTAAGGAAACCAGGAAAACTACCTTATGATGTAAAGCGTGTTGATTATTCACTTGAATACGGCGAAGCTAGTTTAGAGGTACATATCGATGCTATTAAAGAAGGCGACCGTATTCTACTTGTTGATGACTTACTGGCAACAGGCGGCACAGCAAAGGCAAGTTGTAAACTTGTTGAGATGTTAGGTGGTCAAGTTATTGCATGTGCTTTTGTTATTGAATTAACGGCACTTAATGGTCGTGACCAACTTGCAAACACTCCTATTCACTCATTGATAAAAGACGCATGTTAAATACACTAGTAACTCTCACTCTTACACTCTTTATATCCTTTGCTCAGGCAGAGTTGTTTCAAGCGCCGATCACCGACACGCACTGGCAAGTGATTGAATCACCTTTAGAATGTATTTTACGCCAAGAGATTAAAGGTTATGGTAATGCTAAATTTAAACATAAATCACAAGGTGAATTACAGCTTATATTCAGCACTAAAATGTACCCTTCAACACAATCTAATGCTAGTTTTGAAATCGCTCAAGCGCCATGGCAAAATAGTGACGAACGTCAAAAACTCATATCAACACCTACATTAAATAATCAAACTCAATTTATACTTAATGGGCACTTTGCTGAGCTAGCATTAACTCATATTCAAGAAGGACATTTTCCGGCAGTACGTTATCGTAGTCAAAGTGCCAGTGAAGATATCAGTGTTTTACTCTCTACTGTTCACTTTCGCGATTCGCATATGGCATTTCAACAGTGTATCGAGAACCTACACCCTGATGTGTATAACGATGTTCGTAAATTGACTGTTTATTATGGGCTTGAAGAATACGAACTAAGTGATAGTAATAAAAAAGCTCTAACTCGTATCGCCGATTACGTTAAAGTAGATGATAGTATCAGACGTGTTGATATCAGTGGCCATACTGATAGTCATGGTCGAAAACGATTGAATATTCCTTTGTCTGAAGCTCGAGTTCTCACCATTAAAAAGTTTTTGGTAGAAACATGTGAACTGCCAGAAAGTTTGATCACTACCTCTTATCACCGTGAGTTCAAGCCTGCAGCACGGAATAAAACAAAACAAGGTCGCGCCCTTAATCGTCGTACTGAAATTGAAGTTCTCAGGTAAACTGATGCCTTAAATATGATTTTAAGGTTTATCAAATGGAAGAACATGCCGTCATCGCATTATCCGTCATTGGTGTCGTAGCCACTCTGAGTCAATGGTTTGCTTGGTGGGTTAAATTACCTGCAATTGTATTCTTACTATTGGCAGGTCTTGTTCTTGGTCCACTTACCGGCTGGTTAGATCCTGATGCCTTGTTCGGCGACTTGCTCTTTCCCATTGTTTCTCTCTGTGTTGCCATCATC
>DAOUSV010000130.1 GCA_030627065.1 Piscirickettsiaceae bacterium
ATGGTTCAGGCCATGTCGCGGTAAAAATATCACTTGTTGCCCAGCGATTTTCCCCATTAATAAATCGTTAGATGGTAAGCCATAAGGTGTCTCAACTTTACGTTGCTCAGTAATTTCAAGTCCTTCTAAAACACTCAGTCCAGTACCTCCAATAATAGCTAATACACTCATAAACCATCCTCTCTAACCGCATAAATACCTGGTGCATTTCGCCAATATCCTTTGTAATCCATGCCAAAACCGAACACATATCGATCTGGCACTGTTAAGCCGATAAATTCCGGTGTTATACCCATTTTATTGCCATGCACTTTATCTATCAATGTCACACAGGAAACAGATTTAGCCCCTTCCTGCTCACAATATTGTCGTAAAGCTTCCAAGGTAATACCTTGATCAAAAATATCTTCAATCAGAATCACAACTCGACCTTTCAACTCAGAAACCGGTTGATGCAACCAACTCAAATCGCCACCCACTGTTTTGTCCCCATAACGAGTGACATGAATATAATCCAGCTCTAATAGAAAGTTTAATTTAGGCAATAAATGCCCTGCGGTAATCACCGATCCATTCATCACACACAACAATAATGGATTGCTAT
Source organism: Piscirickettsiaceae bacterium (assembly GCA_030627065.1). GTDB lineage: Bacteria > Pseudomonadota > Gammaproteobacteria > Nitrosococcales > Methylophagaceae. The sequence goes on from DAOUSV010000130.1 coordinate 605, forward strand.
CAGCAAACTGCTGATTAAGCTGTTCCGCCAATGTTGATAACGCGCTGTCGATTTGCTCTAGATTATAAAGCTGGTCAGCATTATCAAAGATTTGTTGTAATTGCTTCATTGATTTCTCATCATTTTGTACCAATCGGTTATTATACTGCCAGCTTTCATTCAAAAGGTTAAACCATGCGCCACTTTTGGCCTCTTTTATTATTTGTCATCATCGCGCTTATTGCTTTATCTGCCTATCAACCCGCAGAGACACCGCCACAAGCATCGCAATCAACAAATCGTATTATTTCGCTGGCCCCTAGTATTACTGAAACCTTATTTGCGTTAGGTTTGGCAGATAATGTGGTTGCGGTGACTGATTATTGTGATTATCCACCCCAAGTTCTGAGCTTACCTAAAGTGGGCGGGCTGATAAATCCAAGCCTTGAAGCTATCGTCGCTTTACAACCAGACTTAGTGATCATTTCCAGTTCACAAGGTAAGATTGTCGATCAATTGCAACAGCTTAATATTAATACTTTACTGACTAACAACACCAGTTTAAGTGATATTAAACAATCTATTAGCATTATTGGCGAACGCACCCAACATCAACACCAAGCACAACTGCTATTGGCTGATATTGAACAAACTAGCCATATTATTAGCCAAAAAGTGGCTGAACTTGCTCGTCCTCGGGTGATGATTTCTATTGGTCATAGTCTGGGCACTAACCATATAAAAACAGCTTATATCGCCGGTCAACATGATTTTTATAATGATCTAATCAATCTTGCCGGTGGTATTAATGCCTATCAAAGCACCTTATTAAAAGTGCCTTCTATTTCCAGCGAAGGTATTATGCAACTCAACCCTCATGTGATTATTGATATTTTTCCCGAAGCTGATGATCATAATGCGGATATTACTGAGGTGCTGAAACAGTGGAATAATCTTCATTATATTGATGCTGTAAACCATCACCGCGTGCATATTATTGAACAAAATTATGCCACCATTCCTGGCCCTCGTATTTTTCTACTCTTAAAACAACTTGCGCCGCTGATTCATCCTGAACTTGATTGGTCGGATATATTATGAAGCCACTCCTTACGGTCAATAATATTAGCGTCGATATTGCTGGAAAAACATTACTTTCAGATATTAACTTTCATGTTAAACAAGGTGATTATCTGTGTATTTTAGGTGGCAACGGTGCAGGGAAAAGTACCCTATTAAAAGTATTAATAGGCATTATAAAACCGAATCAAGGCGAGCTACAGTTAAACCAAACATCGCTCAATAAACTCAGCCAAAAACAAATAGCTCAACAACTAAGTTATGTTCCACAAGCACATGGTCGTCAGCTTAACTTTCTGGTTACCGATTTTATAAAAATGGGCCGTTATGCCTATCACTCTGCGTTTTCAGAATGGCAAGCTGACGATCAGCAAGCTCTGGAACATGCCATTACCATCACTGATACAGAACAGTTTTTACAACGTCAAATGACAACCTTGAGTGGTGGCGAAGTGCAACGAGTGATGATTGCCGCAGCACTGTGTCAGCAAACACCGCTGCTATTGCTAGATGAACCGACCAGCTTTCTTGATCCACATCATCAAGTTGAAGTGCATCGCCTTATTAGCGATCTTAATCAGCAACACAATATCACCATTATTGAAGTTAGCCATGATGTGAACCATGCCGCCCAACATAGTCAACATATTTTGGCACTCAAACAAGGTCGCACGATTTGGTATGGCGAATCAGCACAATTAATGCAAGAAGAGCATTTACAAACACTATATGACCAACAGTTTGTCTTTACCAAACACCCACAAACAGGGGCAACGATCGCATTGCCAAGTGAGTCATCATGAAGCCGGCACACATTCTTGCCATTATCGCACTGGCAAGTATCGCCATTTTGATCACCAGCCCATACCTAGGCTTGATTCATAGTTTAGATGCTGAAATACAGCGCCATATTCTGACTCAAATCCGTATTCCAAGAGTATTATTTGCCTTTGTGGCAGGTGCGGGTTTGGCCTTATGCGGCATGGTATTTCAAGCCATGTTTAACAACCCACTTGCTACCCCTTTCACTCTAGGTGTTGCCAGTGGCGCATCACTCGGCGCAGCGATTTATGTCACCTTCGGATTAACGTTTAGCCTAATCGGTATTGATGGTGGAACACTCTCCGCCTTTGTCGGTGCATTACTAGCCATCAGCTTTGTCTATAGCATCAGTCATTTAGGTCGTGGCTTTTCAACGGAAACTTTATTGCTCACTGGCGTTGCCATTAGCTTCTTCTTTTCCAGCCTGATTTTATTCACCCAATATCTCAGCAATGTCACTGATTCCTTTCGCATCCTACGCTGGTTAATGGGCAGCTTAAACATCGTCGCCTATCGTGATTTATTACAACTTCTGCCCTTTGTCAGTATTTGTATTGCCGTAATATTATGGCTAACTCGTGAACTCAACCTATTAATGGCTGGTGATGATCTGGCACTAAGCCGTGGCGTTTCCATACAAAAAGTCCGTTACCTACTATTCTTCACTACCTCACTCTGTGTAGGTGCTATTGTCTCCCTTTGTGGCCCTATCGGCTTTGTCGGCATGATGGTCCCTCATATTTGTCGGTTATTGATCGGTAATGATCATCGCTGGTTAGCACCGGCAACACTTCTCTTTGGTGGTGCATTTCTAATTGTGTGTGACACTATCGCCCGACTAATCATCGCTCCAGCAGAAATCCCAGTTGGCGTGATTACCACCTTACTCGGTGGGCCGTTCTTTTTGTGGTTATTGATTAAGTCTAAAACATAGCATTCTCATACTGTTTACTGTTGCACAGCAGTAAAGTAAAGTACAATACCACCTTATGATAAAGAGCTTTAAACATAAAGGCCTAGAAAAATTCTTCACGTCTGGAAGCAAAGCCGAAATACAGTCTAAGCATGCGCCTAAGCTTGAGTTACAGCTACAATTACTTCATGTTGCTATAACAATAGACGATATGAATATCCCCGGTTGGAAATTACATCCATTAAATGGAGAGCGTAATGGCTTGTGGGCTATATCAGTTAATAGAAACTGGCGAATTGTTTTTAAGTTCGAAAATGGTCATGCATTTATTGTCAATTATGAGGATTATCACTAATGGATATTAATCAACACCAGCCTTTACACCCTGGCGTTTTTATTAAACGTGTTTTTCTAGAACCCAATAAAGTAGGGTCTAATCAATTAGCTAGACAGTTACACGTTAGCCCTGGTCTTATTAGTCGGCTTATTAATAGTAAAATAGATGTTTCGCCTTTAATGGCGTTAAAACTATCAAAAGTGCTTGGAGTATCGGCTGAAAGCTGGCTACAAATGCAAGATAACTTTAATTTGTATAAAGCTCGGGAAGAAATCAACTTAGCTGATTACGAATTAATGGAATTTGCGTAACTTATCACTCTTAAAATATATTCTGGAATCATCATGTCTCAAGTCGTTGTTTGTGCTTTATATAAATTTGTTACTTTAGAAAACTTTCAAGCTTTAAAACCACCCTTGCTTAAGTTTATGCTCAAGCATGAAGTACGTGGTACGTTGTTATTAGCCCAAGAAGGCATTAATGGCACTATTGCAGGAAGTCGTGAATCTATTGATGCAGTGTTGGTTTATCTGCAAGATGATGATCGTTTAGGCAAGATAAACTATAAAGAATCATTCACTGACACCATGCCTTTTTTACGCACACGGGTGAAATTGAAAAAAGAAATTGTCACCATGGGCATTGAAGGCATTGATCCTAAACACGTAGTCGGCACCTATGTTAAACCTAAAGATTGGAATGCGTTAATCAGCGATCCAGAGGTATTATTAGTCGATACGCGTAATGATTATGAAGTGCAAGTTGGCACGTTTAAAAATGCGATTAACCCTATCACTGATTCATTTCGTGAGTTTCCAGATTATGTGAAGAAACACTTCGATCCAGTTATACATAAGAAAGTAGCTATGTATTGCACCGGTGGTATTCGCTGTGAGAAATCAACTGCCTATATGAAAGAGCAAGGCTTTGAAGAGGTATATCACCTTGAAGGCGGCATCTTGAAATATCTTGAAGAAGTGCCAGAAGATGATACTTTGTGGGAAGGTGAATGTTTCGTATTTGATGAACGTGTCACCGTTAACCACCAGCTAGAAAAAGGTCAATATGCTCAATGTAATGCCTGTCGCATGCCGATTACGGCTGAAGATAAGGCGCATAAACATTATCACCATGGAGTAAGTTGTCCGCATTGTTTTGA
>DAOUSV010000195.1 GCA_030627065.1 Piscirickettsiaceae bacterium
AGAAAAAATTCCAGTGGCAGGCTCGATCGCATGGGTGACTCCAAAAGGGTCGCAAGGCAATCAAGCCGCGGGCATTGGTGTGCATTTTAGTAGTGTCGCAGGTGACGACTCCGCTAAAATTGTAAAAGGTAAAATAGAAAGTCACCTTGCAGACAGATTAAATTCAGACAAAGCGACACACACTATGTAAGAGCTATCTTTAGGATAGTCATTTCGTTAAGTATCACTCGGATAAATCCCATGTTTATTGATTCACACTGCCACCTTAATCTTTTAACGGAAGAAGAGGGTGGACTTGATGCAGTAATGGCACAAGCAAAAGAAAATCAAGTCGATCACATACTAAGTATCGCCATTGATAAAGCCAGTTGCCATGATGTGATTGCCTTAACTGAGCAATACGCTAATGTAACGGCAAGCGTTGGTATTCACCCCAATGTTGACCAGGAAGAAAACTTCACTGTCGATGAACTTATCAAACTTGCTCAACATGATAAAGTTATCGCTATTGGTGAAACTGGCTTAGATTATTTTCGTAGTGAAGGTGATTTAGAGTGGCAACGTGATCGATTTCGCATTCATATTGAAGCTGGAAAACAACTAAAAAAACCATTAATCATCCATACTCGTGAAGCGCGTGATGACACAATGGATATTTTAGAACAAGAAAATGCCGAACAAGCCGGAGGCATTATTCACTGTTTTACTGAAAACTGGGATACAGCTCAACGCGCACTTGATATTGGTTTCTACGTTTCATTATCAGGCATTGTCACCTTTAAAAATGCAGTCGAATTGCAAGAGGTTGCCAAAAAACTACCTTTAGACCGTATTTTAATTGAAACAGATGCCCCGTATCTTGCACCTGTGCCATTTAGAGGCAAAACAAATAAACCTGCCTATGTGAAGCATGTTGCAGAGTTTTTAGCTGAACTTCGAGGTGATACAGTTGAAAACATTGCACAAGCAACAACTGCCAATTTCCATCGCCTATTTCCAACAGCGTAATAATGAATTTTAAACAATCAAGAGTCTTGAACCTAGCTAAGTTACTGTTAATGATGCTAGTTATTGTCAGCTGTTCTGAGAACAAGGCAACATTAATACCGCTTGCCGATGATGCTGTAATTCTTGCCTATGGTGACAGCCTTACCTTTGGTCTCGGTGCAAACACCTACACAGAAAGCTATCCAGCCGTATTACAAGACGTCACAGGACTCACCGTTATTAACGAAGGTATTCCTGGCGAAGTCTCGGCTCAAGGCTTAAAACGCCTACCGATGGTGCTAGAAGAAGTAAAACCAAACATCGTTATCTTATGTCACGGCGGCAATGATCTTATTCGGCGACTAGGCAAAGAACAGCTTAAAAATAATCTGAATCAAATGATTAAGTTAATTCAACAAAGCGGAGCTGAAGTTGTATTACTTGGCGTTCCAACATTTAATTTAATGTTGACTGTTCCAGAGTTATATTCAGAACTAGCAGAAACTTATAAGCTACCGATTGATATGGAATTATTACCCACAATAGAACGTGATCCAAAAATGAAATCAGATCAAATTCATCCTAATGCGGCAGGGTATAGTGTGATGGCAACAGCGGTACAAGCACTATTACTTGAAGCTGGGGCTTTATAGCTTTCGTAGGCAATACTTGATCCCCTTTTTTATTGTTTTATTAAATTACTGATATAACAAAACAGAAATTTATAATTAATAAATAAAAGAAACTGGCAGCAATGCGTCAAGCCTTTCCATCATTATGCATAAGAGCCTTTATATACCAAAAAGCATCTATTTCCTTTTCTTTATTTATGGGTAGATATTTAGATAAATACCAAGCTTCTTTTATATCTTTCAAATGTGGTGGTAGGGTTGAA
>DAOUSV010000170.1 GCA_030627065.1 Piscirickettsiaceae bacterium
CAATATGGCTGAATTGACTCCAGCGCAGATGTTGTTCGTATTCCTCAAAACGAGGACTAAAGGTTTCTCCTGTATGAACTTGACGTTTTTCATCGCGTGTTTCGTTAATATCTAACAGACGTGAGAACATCAAGAAAGTAACCTGTTCTATCACACTCAGCGGATTAGCTATTCCACCTTGCCAGAATTCTAACCAAAGTTTATCGATTTTGTTTTTTAATGCGCCTGTGATCATTTCTATTTCCGTTAGTATTTATTATATTTTTGTGAAAAACTTTTATCTTCTTGGTTCTGGCTGATGCCCAAAACTTTTTACTATATTAAGTAGATGATCTATTTGTTGATCATTGTCGAATAAGGTATCTATATCGCCTAATGCAGCTAATGGCATTTCATACAGCCTGGATAATTCTATCGCTCCACTGGTGGCAATTTGTCGTTTTAATAAGCCTAGGAATTGTACTTGTCTGGCATTTAATGTGGAGTATGTTTGGATAAATTCAGCAAACTGCTGATTCACTGCTTCGCTATCCATACCTACTATTGATCGCAACACTTGTTCTAATGGTGTTGCGGTATCATAAAATGTTTTGAGTACCTCTAAATCAACCTCTGGATTTTGGGTATGTAACAAGGCATTTAAGTTATCTAACTCTTGTTCAGTAACCGCTTCACCTTTACGGATTTTTTGCAGTATGCTGTTATTGTCAAACAGACTTTGTAGGGCTTGTTCTACATTAATAATATACGCTTTCATATCGACTGAACTCAGGTAAGTCGATTGTTTTTCTCTGACTTCATCGCCATCGGTTATATCAATTACAGGCGGTTTTAGTGGTTCTCCTGTTCCTTTGCTGCGGTACTGCATAATATCTCGCAATTCTATTCGGGCTTGTTCCTGCTCATTTAATGAAGCAGCTTGCCACCAAGTCAGCTCACGACACTGCTTAATCCAATCCGCTTTTACTTTGACTTGATTAAGGTTCATTGGTAAGTCTAATAATTGTGCAATCGCATCACTGGCTAAATCATCTAATTTTCCTGATGATTTTAGTTTTTGTTGTTGAATCTGACTAATTAACAAATCCCATTGATAGGCTTCACTATGCCCTCTTACATCAAGCCATTGCATGAGAGGGGCTATTTCATTTTCTAATAAAATAACAGTATTGGCTGAGAACTCACGGATTAGCTCTACATTTTGCATTTGGTGTTTAACTTTCCAATGATCGCGTACCGCCAAGGTATCATTATCTAGGCTATTGATGGTTTTATGCATCCAGTTGGACATCACATCAAAAAAATCAGGTTCCGCTTGTTGCAAGGCTATTTTAGCGAGACTGAATCGTTCTTCAAATAAGCGCTGCATTAATGATTTACTTTGCGTAATGGTGATATCTCTGGCTTTCATGCCGTGATACTCAACCACTCCCCAATGATCAAAAACTTGAAAGTGAGTTTTATCTTTGCCTTGTCCAAATAAATTTTTACACAGGCGTGTACCACGTCCGACCATTTGCCAGAATTTAACGGGGGATTTTACTGGGCGTGCAAAGACAATATTCACAATTGCTGGTACATCAATGCCTGTATCAAGCATATCCACTGAGATCGCAATGGTAAGCTGATCATTACTACCTTCGCCTTTAAAATCATCAATCAATTCTTCGGCTCTAGGGTTGTAGTTGTCGATAACTTGACAAAATTTACCACCATACTGAGGATAGACTTCATCAAACATTTTTTCCAGTAGGATGGCATGGTTATGATTCCGTGCAAAGACAATCGTTTTACCTAATGTCTGACCATCTGCCTGACGAACTCCATGCTCCATCAGGTTTTGTAATATTTTACGATTGGTATCTTTGTTATAAATGGCTTTATCAATATCTTTACCATCAAAATCTAGGGAATTTGGATCTATCCCTTTATCTTCTAATTCAGCAATTTCCTCTACTGTTAAAGCATTGCCTTTAATGCCATCACGTAGGAATTTAGTGGTGTGTTTTACTACTTGATAAGGAACTAAATAGCCTTCTTCTACTGCTCTTTCTAAATCATAATTACTGGTTGGATGTTTAAAATCACATCCAAATAATTGACAGGTAGAGCGACTGACCATTTCAACGGGTGTAGCTGTTAAACCAAGCTGAATAGCATCAAAGTAACGGAAGATATCACCGTAGATATTATAAATACTGCGATGTGATTCATCCGAGATGATTAAGTCAAAATAACCAGTATCAAATTTAGCAAATAACTTTATCATCGCAGGATAAGTTGCAACAAAAATACGGTTGTGGGTATCTTCTACACTTTTACTGGTCAGAAGTGTTATCGGAGCGGATAAGAATTCACTGTATGCATTTTTGGCTTGTTTTCGTAATTCTCTGCGATCACATAAAAATAACACGCGTTTGACCCATCCTGCTTTCATCATGGCATCGGATATAGCAATCGCTAATCGTGTTTTTCCTGTGCCCGTTGCTTGTACCACTAAAGCTTTACGTTGTTTATTTTCAAAGCGTTCACAAACGCGTTTTAAGGCTTCGTGCTGATAGAGTCTATCACCTAATATTTCAGCCTTAGGGCTAACACTATTTAACAACTGTCGCTCTTTTCTCTGACGAACTTGGTATTGCAGACTGTTTTTTGAATAAAAACCATAGAGTTTTCTAGGTGGGTAATTTTGCGAGTTATGATCATCCCACAACCAAATATCATAGCCATTGGTATAAAAAATAACAGGGCGTTGTCCGTGCATTTTCTCTAAACCATCGGCATAAATTTTAGCTTGGTGACGACCTTTTTCTGCATCAACGGAGGTCTTTTTCGCTTCCACTACCGCTAATGGTTTACCATTACTATCCCATAGAACATAATCCGCCGATCCATTCCCTGATTTTGTGGGCTGGTGCAGTACTTTTTCTTCTAAAGTCACTTGGTTACTATCATCAATATTCCACCCTACCTGAGCTAATTGCATATCAATAAGGTGTGTTCGTGTTTTTGCTTCATCAAAGTCCAACGCATTAGCTGCTTGCTGTCCTTTGTTTGTGGCTTGTTGCTTTAGATGATTAAGCTCTTCTTGTGTACTTTCTAGTGCTACAGTTTTTTCACGCTCAGCTTCTAGCTCATCCAACATGACCTTCATACGCGCTTCTTGTTTCGCGTATTGTTCCAATAAGACTTTTCGTTCTTTTTTGTATTCTGATTTAGCTGAAGCTACAGGAATTGGTTGTTGAAAGTCAGGAATACTATTGATATCGCCATTAGCATAAGTCGCAAATAACCATCGCCCAATATCAAAGGTTTCTTTTAATAACCATTGTGCATTTTGCGCGGAAACGATTTCACCATGAGCTGCTTTATTACCATTTATGCGAATGGCATGAAGCTTATCAACAACAACTTTAGGAGTTATTGCGGTGAAGGAATCATTGTTTAGTAATTCATTAAAATTAGATTGAGGTGCTTTTGGTAGACGAAGCTCTTTATATACTATAGTTACGCTACGCTCTGCAAAGTTACGTAATTTAGTTACTGCACTTTGTGGATCTGCCAGTACATATTGCTCAGAAAATCCAGCTAAACTTGCAAGTTCTGGCCAAGAGCTTCTTAAGAATTCAAAATTTTTTGATTGCATAATAATTATATCCATATCCTCTTCTATGCGAAGAGTGTGCCA
>DAOUSV010000060.1 GCA_030627065.1 Piscirickettsiaceae bacterium
GCCGCTTAATGTTTTTGATTTAAGGATAATATCTTTAAGAATCTTATTAACTGCGTGACCAATATGAATATCGCCATTGGCATACGGAGGACCATCATGCAGGATAAACTTTGGCTTATCTTGACCAATATCACGCATATTCTGATACAGATCATTTTCCTGCCATCGCTTTAACATCAACGGTTCACGGTTAGGTAATCCCGCTTTCATTGGGAATTTTGTTGCAGGCAGGTTTAAGGTTTGTTTGTAATCAGCCACTAGATCGCTCTTCGGTTAAAGGATTCAAATTAAATCTAAACGGCTAATTATACGGGGTTTTATCGCCTAAAAATAGCTTGAAAACCCTAAATCTAAGGCTGATTCTGTGTATTTTTAACCGCTTGTGCTAACTCTTGCTCAACAGCAGGATCAACATATATATCATCTTCAAGTTTCAAACCAGCATCAGGATCATTGTAAACATCCAAATCCATCTTGCCTTCACTTTTTGCAACAATGGTTGATACTACCGCATCACCCGATACATTGACTGCGGTTCGAATCATATCCATTAGACGATCCACTCCTAATATCAAACCAATTCCTTCAATTGGCAGACCAACTTGAGCAAAGACCATTGATAACATGATCAAGCCCACTCCGGGCACGCCTGCCGTACCAATTGATGCTAATACAGACATTAAAATAACAGTGATATATTGAGCAGTACCTAAATCTGCACCATAAATATTGGCGATAAAGACGGTAGCAACACCTTGCATAATTGCCGTGCCATCCATATTAATAGTCGCACCAAAAGGCACGGTGAATGACGCAACAGAGTTATTAACACCCATGCGCTGAGTGACGGCTCTTAATGTCACAGGTATTGTGGCATTTGAACTTGCGGTACTAAACGCAAAGACCTGTACACCACGCATCTTTTTAAGAAACAGTTTTGGACTTAAACCTGAAAATAGTTTCAACACGATCATTAAGGTAACAAATAAATGGAAGAATAGTGCTCCAACAAGCACCAGCACATAGCCCACCAATTGCCCTAATAATTCCAGACCTAAATTTGCCATTGATTTAGCGATAAGGGCAAACACAGCATAAGGCGCAACAGCCATAATGATATTGACCATTTTCATCATGATCTCATTGGCAATTTCAGCACCTTCGATAAAACTTTGGGCTTTTTTGCCTACCATTAACATACTGATACCGATCAGTATTGAAAAGAAAATGATCGGCAACATATCACCGTCAGCCATTGCTTTAATGGGGTTCGATGGAATAATATTAATCAAGACATCACTTAATGGCGGCGCTTCCTTAGCTGTAAAATTAACAGCAGCATCTAAATTCATACCTTCGCCAATTCCACTACTAATCGCAATGGTCATAGCCACGCTGATTGCAATCGCCGTCGTTAACATATACAAGGCGAAGGATTTAGTACCTACCCGCCCCAATGTTTTAAGGTTGCCAATACCGCAAACACCACAAATTAATGAAAAGAAAACCAATGGCACAACCAACATTTTCAAGGCATTAACAAAAAGCTTACCCACAACATGAAATACGCCATTAACAATATAGGTATTAACAAAGCTTCCATCTACATTGAGCCCGGCCAAGTTAAAGAACAAACCTACGGCGATACCCAGCCCCATACCAATCACAACTTTCATTGTTAAACTTGTTGATTGTTTATTCATCGAATAAAACACCCTATTCATCATATAAGAAATTTAAGCGACTATAGCGTTATTTTAAGGAAGGTGCAAAAGCAAATCTTCATTAATTAACTTTATTTTTCATATTATTACGCGAACTGTCTAATTTGCAGTAAAATGAACGAATTAAATAATTAATTTGATCTGAGAACGTCTCGCTATGGCAACAACAGGAAAGGTTATTATCCAAGGAATCACCCAAGAAGGTGGTAAGTTTCGACCAAGTGATTGGGCCGAACGTCTTTGTGGTGCTGTTGCTAGTTATGGTCCAGGTCGTCGCATCATCTTCCATCCAAATGTAAAACTAGCCTCGATGAAAGGTGTTAAATGTGTTGTTATTGATGCTTCATTAGAAGAAGACGATGAAATGTTATTTGATTTCTTAACAGATTTTGCTGATGAAAATAATTTACAAATATTGCGTACTGATACCTTTCCATTAGCTGAATAAAATACAGTGTATAGAATCAAAAAAGGCAGCCAATGGCTGCCTTTTTTGATTCTATATTATGATACTTTCTTATTCCACTTCAGGTTCAGCTTCACCATCTGGCCAATTTTGAATATAATTCTTCAATAGTTTATTTTCAAACTTCGCTTTCTTAAGCAACTCTTCAACAATATCAGTAATCGATAACATACCTTCTAATTTATCTTTATAGACCACCGGTAAATGGCGAACATTATGCTCGACCATCATGCTCATTACTTCTTCTAATGTATTATCAGGTTCACAGACAAAAGGATCCGGTGTCATCGCGTCAGCAACAGTAACAGGAGTCCACATTGCGTGTTTTTCATCCAAAACACCCAATAAATCACGCTCAGATAAAATTCCAATTAATTTGTCATTTTCTGTTACAACCAAAGAACCGATATGGTGCTCCATCATCAATGAAACGGCCAAATCAAGTGAGTCTGTAGGTGTCAAACCGATTACAGGTTTCCCCTTATTTTTAGTAATTGATCTTACTTTCATCATTGCACCTTCTTAAATCTGATTGAATTAGATTCTACTGAGACATTTGCACGATAAGTATTTTTTGTCATAACAAGGCAAAAATAGTCGAAAAAGCGCAGCTTACTAGTGTAAGTGAGCATTTTGAGACTCTTTTTAACGCAGGTCGGGCAGAAAAGACGACTCGTGAAAATGTCTCTACTTAAGAATATAGCACATTTTTTTATGTATGTTCTCGTGTATCTTTAAACTCTATATCAGGCCATCGTTCCATGGTTAAATCTAAATTAACACGCGTCGGTGCAATATAAGTCAAACCACCTGCGCCGTCTAAAGCTAGATTCAATGCTGATTTTTTCTTAAATTCATCGAGCATTTTCTCATCATCACAATATATCCAACGAGCGGTATAAACCTGTACGGGCTCATAAATACTATCAACTTTATATTCACCTTTAAGACGATGAACCACCACATCAAATTGTAAGACACCGACGGCACCTAAAATCAGATCGTTATTTTCTAATGGTCTGAAAAGCTGAGTTGCACCCTCTTCACTTAATTGTTGTAAACCTTTAAGCAAAGCTTTCATTTTTAGTGGATCTTTTAAACGAACTCGACGGAACAATTCAGGTGCAAAGTATGGAATACCAGTAAATTGAAGATCTTCACCTTCGGTAAATGTATCTCCAATTTGAATTGTGCCATGATTATGCAAACCTAAAATATCACCAGGCCAAGCTTCTTCAGCTTGAGCCCGTTCTGCCGCCATAAATGTAACCGCATTAGCAATGACCATGCTTTTAGCTGTTCGCCCCTGATAGAGCTTCATGCCTTTTTTATATTGACCAGAACATACACGTAAGAATGCAATACGATCGCGATGTTTAGGATCCATATTCGCTTGGATCTTAAATACAAAACCAGTAAAAGGTTCTTCTGACGCATCAACATGACGATTCTTTGTTGCTCGACCTTGTGGCGCAGGTGCGATTTCAACAAATTCATCCATCAATTCAGTAATACCGAAGTTATTCATCGCACTGCCGAAAAATACCGGTGATAATTCACCTGCTAAAAAGGCTTCATGATCATATTCATGGCTGGCACCACGAACTAGTTCAATTTCTTCACGAAACTCAGTAATCAAGTCACCAAATAATTCATCTAAACGTGGATTATCTAAACCTTGAATAATCTCGCCAATTTGATCACTGTGCGGCTCAAACAAATGCACACTATCTTTAGTAAGGTGGAAAATACCTTTAAATGATTTTCCCATACCAATCGGCCATGTTATCGGCGCGCATTTTATTTTAAGAATCGATTCAACTTCATCTAAAATATCAATTGGGTCGCGACCTTCACGATCCATCTTATTAATGAACGTTAATATTGGTGTATCACGTAGACGACAGACTTCCATCAATTTAACCGTACGTTGCTCAACACCTTTGGCAATATCAATTACCATTAATGCCGAATCAACCGCGGTTAAAGTACGGTAAGTATCTTCTGAGAAATCAGCATGACCAGGCGTATCTAATAAGTTAACCACGCGGCCATTATGCTCAAATTGCATTACCGATGATGTTACTGAAATACCACGCTCTTTCTCCATCTCCATCCAATCAGATGTGGCATGGCGATCTGTTTTCCGTGACTTAACACTACCTGCAGTTTGGATCTTGCCGCTAAATAACAATAACTTTTCAGTCAGTGTTGTTTTACCTGCATCCGGATGCGATATTATCGCAAAGGTACGTCGCTTATCGATTTCTGCTGTTAAGTCGGCCATGTGTAATTTTTAATGACGAAAAACAGTCTATTCTACAGCACTCACTACTTTTATACTTGCGACTATGACGCCATCAAGTGGATAGCGTCAGAAAGTAGTGAGACCGTAATCGTTTCACCTATTTTCAAATCATTGCGAATCGCAACATGTTCCGGCAAATCCATTTGCAATGAACTATTACCAGCTTGTTCAATACGCATAAAGACCGTTGTTATACCTCGTAATGTCACCACCTCTTGAATAAAGCCAGTTATTGGATTTTCATGTTCACCATGAGAAGGTCGTACTCGCTGATGCAATAACACTTTACTGGGCGATAAAGTCCAATAGATATTTTGCTCCGTAAATCCATTGGTTGCACTGACCTCAAAGTAATAATCATGCCAGCATAATTGTAGTTGACCTTGATGTTGTACTAAGCGAGCAGAATGTAAATTCCTTACATCAACTTGTCGAGCTATTGAAGAGTTATCAGGGCGATATAATACCTGTTCAGGCGACCCTTGTTGCAAAGTTCTACCTTGATGAATAACGCATAAATTATCAGCCAACATGGCAGCTTCATCCAAATCATGTGTAACTAATACAATAGGCATATCTAGTTCACGTCGAAGTGTATTTAGTTCCAGATACAGTTTTCGCCTTGTTACTTTATCAACCGCAGAAAAAGGCTCGTCTAGTAATAAGACTTCTGGTTGTCTTGCCAATGCCCGAGCAATCGCTACTCGTTGTTGCTGACCGCCCGATAACTGATCTGGATAACGTTGTTCTAAACCCGACAAATTGACTTGCGCTAATAGTCTCTCACTTTGCGCTTGCTGATTACTTTTATCAACATCCAGTACCAGTTTAATATTCTCAATCACGGTTAAATGTGGAAACAAGGCATAGTTCTGAAACACCATTCCCACACTACGTTGTTGTGGTGTTTGATTTATCTGGGAATCACTATCAAACCATGTCTGGTCCTTGCACGATATTGTACCGACATTGGGTGATTGCAAGCCCGCAATACAGCGTAATACAGTTGATTTTCCTGCACCTGAAGGCCCAACTAAAGCGAGTATTTCACCTTTTCCACATGTAAACTCCACATTAAGAGAACTTGGTCGTGTTTGTTGTAATGTCACTTTTAGCATTTACAAGCCGACCACTCGTGATTGTTTACGATTAAAAGTATAGACAATTGTAATCGTCACCAAGGCAATCACTAATAAAATAAGTGACATTGTTTGTGCTTGTTGATGATTAAACGACAATACACTGTCATAAATAGCGATAGATATCGTACGGGTTTCGCCAGCAATATTACCGCCGATCATTAGAACCACACCAAATTCACCTAATGTGTGCGAGAAACTTAATACCATGGCTGTGATTATTCCCGGCCACGCTAAGGGCAGCTCTATTTTAAAGAATGTTTTCCATTTTGATAAGCCACTACACCATGCGGCTTCACGTAATTCAGGTGCAATACTTTCCAGTGCTCGAAGCATCGGCTGCACAGCAAACGGTAAACTGTAAATAATGGATGCAAACCATAAACCAATAAATGAAAAAGCCAGATTCTGTCCCGTTAAACTAACAAATAAGCCACCAAAGAAGCTATTGCTATCCATTCCTACTAATAAGAAATAACCGAGAACAGTCGGTGGTAATACCAGAGGTAAAGTAATGATAGCTTCAATAAAACCTCGCCCAATAAATCGTGATTTAGCTAAGAAATAAGCGATTGCTAAACCGACAGGTAATAAACTAAGGCAAGTTAGCAATGCTAAACTTATTGAAACCTGAAGTGCCTGCCAATCCACTAAGCATTACCCTCAACTAAAAAACCATTTTTAATCAATATTTCATGTGCTGATTTTGTTTGAATAAACTTTAAAAACAAAGGGCCCACTTCTGAGCTATTCCGCAATAGAACCGCTTGTTGCTGTAATGTTATATCTAATTTAATAAATCGACCTAATGAAGAAAGTTGTGGCTGAATAATAAAGCTATAAGGTACGAAGCCCGCATTAACAGTAGTTGATAATGAAAATTGCATGACTTGAGATGCATTCTCCGCTACTAATAAATAAGGTTGTATTTTCTGCCAAAGACCCGCTTTTTTTAAACTCAGTTTTGCAGCGTATCCATAAGGCGCATGCAGTGGATTAGCTATAGCAACCTTACTTAACAATCCATTATTTAATATCTTTTCTAAACTCTCGATCCCATTATCAATCAATAACTCTGATTCGTTCGAGGCAAATAAAGCAAGTTGTGATTGAGCATAATTGACCACTTTACCTTGTGTCAAATTTGCACTTATAAGTCGTTTAATATAGCTAGGATCTGCCGAGAAAAACAATTCAAATGGGGCGCCATATTGGATCTGACTTGTTAATGTACCCGATGCGGCATAGGACACTGAAATATGGTGTTCGGTTTGTAGTGTAAACTCTTCAATGAGTTCAGGTAATACAAAGCGTAGGTTACTGGCCGCTGCAATATGAATATTATCAGCGTGACTTTGCATTGAACTGCCTGCAAGAAGTACGGCAATAAGGTAATTAAGGAATCTCATTGCCCACCATTCTCTCACAAAAAAGCCCCGATAAACGGGGCTTTTAAGTTTAGCTAAATAAAACTAACTATTTGATACTTTGTCCGATATCAAATTAATCTTCTTTAGTTTCTTCGTTAACTGCTTTCATGCTTAAACGAATACGACCTTGGCGATCAACTTCAAGTACTTTCACTTGAATTGTGTCACTTTCAGATAATTTATCGCTTACATTCTCAACACGTTCTTCAGAGATTTGAGAAATATGAACTAAGCCATCTTTACCAGGTAGGATTGTTACAAATGCACCGAAGTCCATTAATTTAGCAACACGACCTTCATAGATTTGACCAACTTCAACTTCAGCAGTGATTTGCTCGATACGTTTAAGAGCATCTGCACCAGCGCTAAGATCCGCAGAGAAGATACGTACAGTACCATCATCATCGATATCGATAACTGCACCTGTTTCTTCAGTTAAGGCACGAATTGTAGCGCCACCTTTACCGATTACATCACGAATCTTATCTGAATTGATTTTGATTGTGATAATACGTGGTGCAAATTCAGACATTTCTTCACGATGAGATGCAAGGTTAGCATTCATTGTTTCAAGAATCGTTAAACGACCATCGCGTGCTTGTGATAATGCCTTTGTCATGATTTCTTCGTTGATACCTTCAATCTTGATATCCATTTGAAGAGCAGTAATTCCTTTTGCAGTACCGGCTACTTTAAAGTCCATATCACCTAAGTGATCTTCATCACCTAAGATATCAGTCAATACAGCATAACCTTTGTCTTCTTTGATAAGACCCATTGCAATACCAGCTACAGGTGCTTTGATTGGCACACCAGCATCCATTAACGCTAATGATGTACCACACACAGAAGCCATTGAGCTTGAACCGTTAGATTCTGTGATTTCAGATACAACACGTACTACGTATGGGAATTCTTCAGCAGAAGGCAGTACAGCAGCAATACCACGTTTTGCTAATTTACCATGGCCGATTTCACGACGCTTAGGAGAACCAACAAAACCAGTTTCACCAACACAGAATGGAGGGAAGTTGTAATGCAACATGAAACGGTCGCGGTATTCACCTTCAACCGCATCAATCATTTGTGCATCACGTTCAGCACCTAATGTTGCAACAACAACCGCTTGTGTTTCACCA
>DAOUSV010000035.1 GCA_030627065.1 Piscirickettsiaceae bacterium
AAAATGATGAATAAATTACGGGGTAGTGGCGAGCATCGTGCGGTTGAGATACTAGAAATTATCCTAGAAGAAGAAATAGGCCATGTGAAGATTGGTACACACTGGTTTAACTATCTGTGTGAGAAAAGAAATGTCGATCCATTAAGTACGTTTAAAGATCTATTAGATAACTATTTTGACGGAAAATTACGTGGCCCATTTAATATTGAAGCACGATTACAAGCGGGCTTCACTGATGCCGAAATGGCATTACTTAATGGTTAATTTAAGTGACGGCTTTTCGTGAAATACGGTTTAGAATTTTAGAAATAATAATGAAGTTTAAAATAAGAAAAAACAGACCAACTCCCCACGATATTTCATTTTCTTGTGTAAATAGGGTGGCATTTGGCAACAACATAATAAACTCACCGTGACCGGGTACGAAGGCCGGCATTAATAATGCACCGATAAAACCGGTTAGCGTGATAAATGTTTTTCGGTATTGTCTACGATGAGTGATTAACCACATTACGATGAATAAGATGGCGATCCATATGAATAAAGGGTTATCAAATTCAATACGCATCGTATATTAGCCTTTTAACGCTTTTTTTCGTTCCATCTCAGCTTTCTGGCGGCGTGATTCTTTTGGATCAGCAATCAATTTACGATATATCTCAATACGATCTTTATTGCGTAAACCTGTATTTAACTTACACATTTTGCCAAAAATACCGACTTTATCTGTTTCAAGGTTAATTTGCGGGTAGCTTTCTAAAATGCCTGAACGGTTAATCACATCTTCCACCGTATCAGTATCATCAATGTCTAAGGACAAAATGACTTGTTCATTGGGTAGAGCGTAAGCAATTTCAACCGTGATTTGTTTAATCGTTTCCATAAATTTCCTGTGCGCGCTTACAAAATGCATTAACGAGAGAGCCTGATATTTGTGTGAAAACAGGTCCTAATGCCATGCTAATAACTCTATTTGAAAATTCAAAATCCATATCAAGTTGTATTCGACAACCTTGATTCTCACCAATCATATTAAATTGCCAAAAACCTTCGAGATGTTGAAAGGGGCCATCAATAAGCTCGATAGAGATAGATTCGCCATGTATCACCGTATTTTTTGTTGAGAATACGTGGTGAATGCCTCCCTTTGCTAATTCTAAAGATGCAGAAATAACATTATCTGTTTTACTGAGTATTTTGCTTGAACGGCACCATGGTAAAAATGAGGGATAAGCCTCGACATCATTTACCAAATCAAACATTTGATCAGGCGTATATAAAACAAGTGAACTGCGGGTAATAGTCGTCATAACGTTCTAATTTAACCTAAAATGCCGATAATATTCAAAAATATAATTAAAATAGCTAATGGTGAAACATAACAAATAAGGAATCGCCATATTTTATAAGAAAACGGTGATTGAATGGCAAGCTCTTCTTGTGTACTAGCTCGTGACATTTTCCACCCTACGAAAACAGCAATAAAGAGTCCGCCTAAAGGCAACATGATATTGGTTGTTAAATAATCTAATAAGCCAAACATAGTCATGCCAAATAATAACCAGTTTTCACCTATATTAAATGAGAACACTGTCAAAAGACCAAGTAACCATGTAGCAAAACCGGCTGTGACACTAGCGCGACGACGGCTAATTTGTTTGTTTTCAACTAGCCATGTAATAGCTGGTTCAATAAGTGATATGGCAGAACTCCATGCGGCAAATACTAATAGAAGGAAGAATAGACCACCAAATAATGCGCCGCCAGGCATATGTCCAAACGCAATCGGTAATGTTTGGAATATAAGCCCAAAGCCTGCATTGGTTGCTAGACCATTTGCGAAAACAAGCGGGAAGATAGCCATTCCAGCAAGTAGGGCAACCGCTGTATCTGCAATAGAAATAGAAATGGCAACCTTAACGATAGACACATCTTTTGGCAGATAAGAGCCATAAACCATAATTGCACCCATACCTAAACTGAGGGTGAAAAAGGCATGCCCCATCGCAACTAATACACCTTCTTTAGTGAGCTTTGAGAAGTCAGGAGTAAATAAGAACTCAAGTGCCTGAGAGAAATAGTCACCTGTATTTGCGGCATAACCAACTAACAATAACAGCATGATAAAGAGCGTTGGCATTAAGAATTTAACCAGCTTTTCTAAACCGCCTTTCACGCCACGAGAAACCACAACCATCGTGAACACCATAAAGAGGGTATGCCATGCTAATAATCGTTCAGGATCGCTTGTTAAGTCGGAATAGATGCTGCTAGCACCTGCCGCGGTAACACCTTCAAAAGTGCCTGCAAAGGTACGGAAGACATAAGCCATAGCCTGACCGGCAATTACACTGTAATAAGATAGAATGAGGAAGCCAGCAATAACCCCCATCCAGCCTAGATATTTCCAAGCAGGACTCTGTTTTTCTTCTTTAGCCAGTGACTTTAAACTGTTGACTGGGTTTTGACGGCCGCGACGACCGATCATAATCTCCGCCATCATGACAGGAATACCAATGCAAGCGATGCATAACAAATAAACGAGTACAAATGCGCCTCCGCCATTTTCACCCGCAATATAAGGGAATTTCCAGATATTTCCTAAGCCCACAGCAGAGCCTGTAGCCGCAAGGATAAATGTCCAGCGTGATGACCATTGACCGTGAATTGATGTGGCAGGTCTGCTCATAAAGTTCTCACAAATAAAAATAAATAAGTATTTTGTCTAATCCTTTAAAGCGTAGCACTATATAATAAGCTAATGGCAACGAAAAAAAACAAAAAAAATACAACTAATAGCACGATTGCACAAAATCGCCGTGCTAGACATGACTTCTTCTTAGAAGATAAGTTTGAAGCCGGCATTGTGCTTGAAGGGTGGGAAGTCAAAAGCCTGCGTGATGGGCGACTGCAACTTAATGAAAGTTATATAGATTTAGACCGTGGTGAAGCATGGCTGCACGGCGCACATATCTCTCCTATGCTTTCAGCGTCAACGCATATACATCCTGATAATATTCGTCGGCGTAAACTATTGTTAAACCGTATTGAGCTTAATCGATTGGTTGGTGCGGTTGATAGGAAAGGCTACACCATTGTACCGGTGGTTATGTATTGGAAAAAAGGCCGCGCGAAACTAGAAATAGCCTTAGCAAAAGGTAAGCAACAGCACGATAAGCGAGCATCAGCCAAAGACAAAGACTGGGCACGTGAAAAATCACGAATATTTAGGAATAAATAAACTGGGACGAGGGTTTGATTCCCTCCGTCACAATCTAATTCAGATTAAAAAGGATTATCTCTGGCAGTGAAAGAGTCACTGACTTATACTGTCCGAGTAATAACTGTTAAATATCGTATTAACAGGAACTTTAGGGGACGACCTGGCTTCGACGTGGGTTACAAAACTTAAGGTGCATGTCGAGTATGTTAGTTTTTCTCGTAAAACAGACTAACAAAATGATAGTTGCAAACGATAACAACTACGCCCTAGCAGCTTAGGCTTGCTAGCCTCTGACTAAAGCCGTGCTTATGCGTTTAGTATCAGGGGTCGACTCTCATAAGACAAGCTTGACGCATGCTTGGTGCGGATAGACTGAAACCTTACAAGATCGCTCTGTGTTTTCCCTGTTCATCGGGTAGCATCTAGTTAAATTAATAGATGAAATAAGCATGTAGATCCGAGAGCGGAGGATTTGCGGACGCGGGTTCGATTCCCGCCGTCTCCACCAAACATAAGACCACCTTCGGGTGGTTTTTTTGTGTCTATATAAAACGAATAACTTTAAAGGTATGGAAACAGCTGTTTAATTTCTTCCGTGCTTAAATTATTCATTGTCTTGATGTTTTGTTTATAAACTTCTTCGGGAGATTTCATGCTTTTGAGAGCCATTTCTAAGCCTTCTTCACGAATAATATGTAATATCGGGTAGGGAGAGCGGTTAGTTAGATTTTCTTGGGAGTCAACAGGAGTATCGGCAAAGCAATAGTTAGGGTGAAAACTAGCAACCTGAAAAACACCTTCCCATTCAAATTGAACTAATAATTTATCAACAAGGGCTAAAAACTGATTGTAGTCTTCAAAGTTTTCTAGCATATCAGCAACAACGAGCAAGCTTGTCTCTGTATCTGATGATGGAGTGGCGGCCATTAACTGTAACTCTGCTTGTAAATCAGCTAATAAAACTTCTGATGTTAATGCGGTGCTAACGGTAATACGAATTTGATTATTTCGACGAGGCTTTGCTGCAAAAGGGCAGAGGTTTAAGCCAATGACAACATTATCAAGCCAGCTCTCAACAGTCGTTACTATTTGATTCATGATGTTCTCCAGATAATATTTTGAGATAGATTATACTGCATATGACGTGTTACTCAATTACTCTCTGTGGAAGATATAAATCTGATAAGTTTCAGGAGTAGGCTCGTGGTACTGTTGGATCTAAAGTAATAGTAAAAGGTAGGGATGGAGAGGCTTATATGTGTACAATTAATGATGTAACTATGTCATATTTTAAACAAATTGTAGTCGAGTTTTTTTAGAAAGTTCTATTCATTTAGTATTAATAGTCTGACACTAAGGTAGAGCAATGACTGTATTATTTGAATTTACCCATTCCGAAAGATGATGGTTTATGTAAGTACCTTGTTGGTATGTTTTTACCTGATATATCATTATTATCTACTTGGGATGAAGATATTAATGTTTCAACTTTCAGCGGTCTAACAGTCTTTATATTTATCCTATGACTGGACGATCTGGTATTGCATTACCTGAGAGTTGGGACCAAATAGCCGGGGCAAGAGGCTGTACGCCTCAAGCTTGTTCTTTTGAGATCATAGTAATGAATTAAAGAAATTGAACTACGGTATATGGTTTAAGTACACAAAGTGCGGAGTATCAAAGTGAAGTCGCACAGCGGTTGCATTTACCATTTTCTCTTTTGAGTGATGAGAAGTTAAAATTTACGAAAGCTTTGGATGAATGTTGATGGCTCAACACTTATTAAAAGGCTGACCTTGATCTGCGAAGGCAGGGTAATAAAACATGTGTTTTACCCAGTGTTTTCACCAGGCAATAATGTTGGCCAGGTTATTGAATAGATTCAAAAATATTAGTTTATGGCGATTTTTAAAATACACTGTTTACTACAAATTGAAATTAGGAGTTTTAAATGAAATGTGCTTTCTGCAAGACAAAACTGAAGACTGGAAAATCAGGATGCCCGTCATGTGGTGCTTATCTTTTAGGTGCAGGTAAGGTCGCTTATTTAATGATTGGCTTTGCTATAGGTACATTTATTTTGGCTTCGGTTGGAGTCGCTGAAGGTTGGGATTATTGGTGGGCATGGGGGGGAGTCTCAGTCTTCTTGTTTACGATGGGTTTAGGCAATAAGGAGTGGTATAAGCCTAAATGATATCAGGGCTGATATTCAAAGTGGGGGATAATTGATTTTCGTTAGCATACTTGGGCTATTTGGCATACTCAAAATGGGACGCCAATTCATATACATCAAGAATTAGGATGGTACAGCCGTTATGCTTGGAACATTTTCACCGAATGCTGATAGGTTGTATCAGTATCATGAAAACAAGCAGCTAATCATTAAGTGACTAACTGCTTGTTTTTTTTACCAGATATATGGTATGCCCGACACGATTCGAACATGTGACCGTCGGGTTCGTGGTTTGGGTAAAAAATATCAATATTCTTTATTTAAATCAACCGATTGCGACTCTCTCTGGAGTTGTGTTTAGTTACGTTTGTCCTGTTTAGTCTTGCTTGTAAAAAGTCGAAACAGGACTATTCTAGGGAAGTTAAAATCATTAATGTGGCTATGTTTGTCAAATATAGATATATGTATTATTCTGTTAGAAACATTAAATGAGGATAAGTACCATGAATGTAAGTTTTACTGAAAAACAAGAAGTTTATATCGCTGCACAATTAGAAAGCGGTGACTTTCAAAATGCCAGTGAAGTTGTTCGTGATGCTCTAAGGATGCACCAATTTTATCGCCATAGAGTCATTGATGATCTTAGGGTTGAAATAGCTAAAGGCTGGGAGGGTGAAACAAGTGATCGCTCTGTTGAGGATATTGTTAAAGCTAAATAATGACTAAATCCTATAAATTATCTCGTGAAGCAGATAAAGATATAGAAGCTATTTTTGATTACACCGAACTTGAATACGGTTTACAAAAAGCAGCATATTAGACAATACAATTAAGCACCATTTTTCATCAACTATCTCAAGATCCTGAATTAGGGCGGGCAAGCAATGAAATAAAAAATGGTTTAAGAAGTCTTGTGCAGAATAAGCACGTTATTTTTTATCGAGTCCTTAAAGATCATATTCGTATTGTTAGGGTTCTTCATGGTCGTTCTGATATCCCTAGTTTTCTGAATAAAAGTTAATAGAGTTTGGTTACGTTTTTGACTACATACATTGTGTTTTATGATTGTTTATGAATTTTTAGATTGGCTTTATGGGTTCGTAGTTAGGCTGTAAATAAGGTGATAATTTAATTAAATCAACTGCTTGATGAAGATAGTTTGTGTGGTTTGAAGTTAGTAGGTGGGACATTTTTGGGGACATCAAACTTTGGATAAAAAAAAACAGCTACCGAATTAACGATAACTGTTTGTTTTATACCAGGTATATGGTGCGCCCGACACGATTCGAACGTGTGACCGCCTGGTTCGTAGCCAGGTACTCTATCCAGCTGAGCTACGGGCGCTTAATTTACTAATTATACAGTAATAAACAACCTACTGTGTAATTTTTTCTAATGGCGGAGAGCGAGGGATTCGAACCCTCGATAGGAGTAAACCTATACGCCCTTAGCAGGGGCGCGCCTTCGGCCGCTCGGCCAGCTCTCCGTTTCAAGCCGACTATTATATCAGCTATAGTTTATTTGGCTAGTAAAAGTTTAACTTTATGCTACGTTTGTATCGTCTTTTTCAGCTTGGATACGATCGTAGATTTCTTCACGGTGAACAGATACTTCTTTAGGGGCATCAATTCCAATTCTTACTTGGTTACCTTTTACACCAAGTACATTAATGACGACGTCATCACCAATAATAAGAGCTTCTCCAATACGACGAGTAAGTATTAGCATTATTTTCTCCTTAGTTTTTATTGTCGATTACACGCAGAATAATAATTCTATTCCCTCGGATGTAATCCTATACCTTTTTTTTCAACATATGTTGAATTTTTAATTAAGGCTATCTATATATACTTTTGACTCACGAGGCTTGCACCCCTCGAAAGTGGGGGGTAGTATAATTGTATTTTAGGAATATATCAATATTATCATTTTCTAATATAGTGAGGTGGTTATTTTTCTTCTGAAAGTTCAAAGGCTTTATGTAAAGAACGAACGCCAAGTTCTAAGTATTTTTCATCCACAACGACTGAAATCTTAATTTCAGAGGTTGAGATCATTGATATATTTATTGATTCATTAGCAAGAGTTTCGAACATGGTGCTGGCGATACCTGCATGTGAGCGCATTCCGACACCAACGATTGAAATCTTAGCTATTTTTTCGTCACCAGATACTTCTCTTGCTTCTAGTTCTTCCGCTGTTTTTTGTAGTATTTGTAGTGAATCCTGATAATCATTACGATGAACAGTAAATGTAAAATCTGTTGTACCATCATGACCAGTATTTTGGATGATCATATCCACTTCAATATTTTGTTTGGCGATAGGGCCGAGAATCTTTGATGCGATGCCTGGATGATCTGGCACGCCAAGTATTGTTAGTTTAGCTTCGTCTCTATTAAAGGCGATTCCGGAGATAAGTGCTTGTTCCATTTTTGATTCCTCAGCCGTGATCAATGTGCCTCCACCTTCTTTGAAGGAGGAGAGTACACGTAACGGGACATTATATTTGCTGGCAAATTCTACAGAGCGAATTTGTAATACTTTTGCGCCGAGACTTGCCATTTCTAACATTTCTTCGAATGTGATTCTATCTAAACGACGGGCATCTGCAACCACTCTAGGATCTGTGGTGTAAACGCCGTCAACATCAGTATAGATTTGGCATTCATCTGCTTTTAATGCGGCGGCAATAGCAACAGCGGTCGTATCTGAACCACCGCGGCCTAATGTTGTGATATTTCCCTGCTCATCACAACCTTGGAAACCCGCAACAACAACGATATGACCTTTTTCTAGATCAGAGCGTATTTTCTTGTCATCAATTTCCATGATGCGCGCTTTATTATGTGTATTGTCTGTTAGGATTCGAACTTGGCTACCAGTATAAGAAGTAGCGTGAATTCCGTGTTGCTCTAATGCCATACAGAGTAGGGCGATAGTAACTTGTTCACCTGTGGAGAGAAGTACATCGAGTTCTCGTCCGCGAGGTTTGTCATTAAGTTCATTTGCTAAAGCGAGTAGGCGATTGGTTTCACCACTCATTGCAGAAAGAACAACGACTAGGCTATCACCTTGCTGTTGGTGTTTAATCAGTTTTTTGGCAACTTCTTGAATGCGTTCAACGGTGCCGACGGATGTACCGCCATATTTTTGTACAATTAATGCCATTTATTTAAGTTTCCAACTTAGATTGGATCCAGTCAGTAACTGAATCTAGCGCTGAATTAAGGTTTTCAGGCTGTGTGCCACCACCTTGAGCCATATCTGGTCGACCACCACCTTTGCCACCAACGAGTGCGGCAATATGTGAGACTAAGTCTCCGGCACGAATTCTATCTGTAGCATCTTTGGTAACGCCTGCGATCAGGGTTATTTTATCGTCATCGACTGATGATAGAATAATAGCCGCTGTACCGAGTTTGTTTTTAAGTTGATCAACCGTATCACGTAGGCTTTTAGTATCAGCACCTTCGAGTTGTGCTGCAATAACTTTAATACCAGAGATATCTTGAGCTGAACTTGCAATATCGCTACCAGCACTACTGGCTAATTTACTTTTAAGCGCTTCTAGCTCTTTTTCTAGTTGGCGAGTACGCTGTACTAACTGCGCCGCTTTCTCTTGCACATTATCAGGTGTTGCTTTGATTAATGTGGCTATTTCTTCTAAGCGAGATTGATTGCTATTAATATAGTTAAGCGCACTTGCCGCTGTAAACGCTTCAATACGGCGAACACCAGAGGCGATACCCGCTTCAGATGTTATTTTTATAAGTCCAATATCACCGGTGCGATTAGCATGTGTGCCACCACAAAGTTCTGTTGAAAATTCACCCATACTCAGCACGCGAACATCTTCTTCGTATTTTTCACCAAATAAGGCCATTGCACCAGAGGCTTTGGCAGCATCTAAATCCATAATATTTGTTTCAATAGCGTGATTTAGTCGAATTTGCTGATTAACGAGTTGTTCAATATCGTGCAGTTGCTGTGTAGTTACAGGTTCAAAATGTGAAAAATCAAAACGTAAACGCTGAGCATTAACCAATGAGCCTTTTTGAGCTACATGATCGCCAAGGACTTGTTGTAATGCGGCGTGTAATAAGTGTGTTGCAGAATGGTTAAGTGCTGTTGCTGTGCGGCATTGTTCATCAATATGTGCAGTCACAGTATCGCCGACTTTAAATTCACCATTTTGGTTAAGACCAATATGAGTAAAGACTTTGCCTTGTTTGCGGGTATCAGTCACATCAAAATTAGCAGTGTCGGTTGATATTTGTCCTAAATCACCCGCTTGACCACCAGATTCAGCATAAAAAGGACTGTTATCTAATACGATAATACCTTGCTGACCTTGATGTAATTGGTCGACATGTTTACCATCAATTAAAATGCTAGTGATTGTTGCTTGATTCTTCGTTTTATCGTAACCACAGAATGATGTTTCACCTTCAATGCGGATTTGATCAGATAAACCACCGGCAAATTGACTGGCGCTACGGGCACGAGTACGTTGCGCTTCCATTGCTCTTTCAAAACCTGCCACATCAAGTGTTAAATTACGTTCACGAGCAATATCGGCGGTTAGGTCGATTGGGAAACCATATGTATCGTAAAGAAGGAAGACTGTCTCACCTGGAATTTCTTTATCTGAGATACCATCAATGGCATGTTCAAGAATTTTTAAGCCATTATCTAAGGTATCTGCAAAGCGAGATTCTTCTTGTTTTAATGCGCGTTCAACTAATGGTTGTGCTTTGGCTAATTCTGGGAATGCTTCGCCCATTTCAGCAACTAAAGGTGTCACTAATTTATAGAAGAAGTCTTCTTTAAGCCCTAATTTATGACCATGACGTATTGCGCGGCGGATAATGCGACGTAATACATAACCACGACCTTCATTTGACGGTTGAACACCATCGGTAATCATAAATGCACATGAGCGAATATGATCTGCAATAACTCGTAGTGAGGTATGAGATGGATCTTTAGTACCAGATAAATCTTGTATCGCTTGGATTATGTTTTTGAAAATATCAATATCATAATTATTATGCACGCCTTGTAAAATGGCGGTTAGGCGTTCTAAGCCCATGCCGGTATCAACTGAAGGCTTAGGCAGTGGTGTCATTGTGCCATCTGCAGCGCGGTCATATTGCATAAAAACTAAGTTCCAGATTTCGATATAACGATCGCCATCTTCTTCTAGTGTACCCGGTGGGCCGCCGGCAACATCTTCACCATGATCATAGAATATTTCAGAGCAAGGACCACATGGACCTGTATCTCCCATTGACCAGAAGTTATCTTTAGCACCGATACGAGATAGGCGAGCAGGATCAACACCTATTTCATTAATCCAAATATCAGCCGCTTCATCATCTTCATCAAAAACAGTGATCCACAATTTTTCAGCGGGTAGGGCAAGTGTTTCCGTTAAGAACTCCCAAGCATATTGGATTGCTTCACGTTTAAAATAGTCACCAAAACTAAAGTTACCCAACATTTCAAAGAAAGTATGGTGGCGAGCAGTGTAGCCGACATTTTCAAGATCATTATGCTTGCCGCCTGCACGAACGCAACGTTGAGTTGAAACCGCGCTACTGTATTTACGAACTTCTTGTCCTAGAAACAATTCTTTAAATTGCACCATGCCAGCATTAACAAACAGCAATGTTGGATCATTAGCAGGAATTAATGGACTACTTTGTACAATTTCATGGCCTTTTTCTTGGAAAAACTCCAGAAATAAATTTCGTATATCTGCACTACTTTTCATATTGAAAACTTTCACTTATTTGTTCATGAGTAAAGCCACGTTGCTGTAAAAAACGTTGCTGTTTGGCACGTTCTTTAAGATCATCGGGGCTTTGTTCGCCAAAGCGTTTACATCGCTGTGTTACTGCGTGCAAAAACCAATCTATATTTTCTTCATTAAAGGCGTTATTGATAATGTCATCAGCAACACCACGTTGTTTCAATTCATGTCTAATCTTCATGCCGCCAAAGCCACGTTGTGAGCGATAATGCAGATAATTCTCTGCAAATCGTTGATCACTTTGTAAGTCTTGCATTGTTAGTCTATCGAGAACATTGAGGATGTCATCGAGTTCAAACTCTGCGGCACGTAACTTTGTTATTAGCTCGTGGACACTGTGTTCTCGTCGTGCCAAGAAATTCATCGCTCTTTCACGGAGCGATTGTTTTTTCACTATTTAGCGTCGTCTTTATCAGCTGCTGTTTCTTTTTTTGCTGGAGTATCATCATTTTTCGGTAATAAAATAGCTCTGATTTTAGCTTCAATTTCATCGGCCATTTCAGGATGCTCTTTTAGATAAGTACGCACATTATCTTTACCTTGTCCGATACGAGTTCCATTGTAGCTATACCAAGCGCCGGCTTTTTCAACGATATCATTATCCACACCTAAGCTAACTAACTCACCTTCATGCGAAATACCTTCACCATAAAGAATATCAAAGACGGCTTGTTTAAATGGGGAGGCAACTTTATTTTTAACTACTTTAACGCGGGTTTCATTACCTAATATTTCATCGCCTTTTTGATTGCGCCAATACGACGAATATCAAGACGAACAGAAGCGTAAA
>DAOUSV010000159.1 GCA_030627065.1 Piscirickettsiaceae bacterium
CATTTCAGCTGTGGTATACCTTCGGTAAGCAAGCGCATGAAATTCAGCCTTTAGTACCTGCATTGCAAAGTTATTGGATGAAGATCCATGTGCCAGCAAACTTCGTAGGCTATGGTGCTTTTGCTATGGCGGCAATGATTGGTGTGGCATACATATTAAAATCATGGCGACAACGTATGAACCCACAAGGCTTATTTGCAACGCGACTACCAGACTTAACCGTCATGGATGATTTGATGTATAAATCTATCTCATTAGGCTTTGCATTTTTTACTGTAGCGACCATTTTGGGTGCATTATGGGCGGCAGAAGCGTGGGGAGGCTATTGGTCGTGGGATCCTAAAGAAACATGGGCACTTATTGTGTGGTTAAATTATGCTGCATGGTTGCATATGCGAATGACAAAAGGCTGGAACGGTACACCAATGGCATGGTGGGCTGTAATAGGACTTTTTGTTACCTTATTTGCCTTCTTGGGCGTTAATATGTTTTTATCGGGTCTACACTCATACGGAACCTTATAGATAAAGCTCAGGTCTCAACTTATGTATTTTAGGATTAACAAGGATAAACAGAAATGAAAAAAATGATTACAGCGGCATTATTACTAGGTGCCTCATTAACCGCGATGGCAATGCCTGAAGCATTTATTGAAGATGTGCATTACACGGCAACAGCAAAGCGTTTAGCGACAAGTGATGAAAATATCGTTGAAGTGATTGAACTGTTTTCATACAGTTGCCCGCACTGTTTCAGTCTTGATCCTCAAGTACAAAAATGGAAAGAAACGTTGCCAGAAAATGTGAAGTTTGTGCATGTGCCAGCAATCTTCCGTGATAGCTGGATGGAATTGGCAAAAGTATTTTATACCGCAGAAGTGACTGGGGATTTAGAAACACTACATCCTTTATTGTTTAATGCGATTCATGTAGAAAAACGTCGCTTACTAACAGAAGAACAGTTATTAGACTTTGTTGCAGAACAGGGTATTGATCGTGAGATGTTTAGAAAACAATGGGATCAATGACGGTTAAAAGCAAAGTGAAAAAAGCATTAATCCTGAGTCAAACATCGGGTATTACAGGTGTACCTGCAATGGTTGTTAATGGTAAATTTCGTACAAGCTCTCCTGAAGCGGGTGGCATGAAAGAAATGCTTGATGTTGTGGATTTCTTAATTCAGAAAGAATTAAATTAATAGCTAAAAATGTCGGATTGGGCACAATACCAATCCGACATTTAATTAGTCAGCAATACAGCGATTACGGCCTGTTTCTTTGGCTTGATAAAGAGCCTTGTCAGCACGCTTAAACACATCTTCAATAGAATCTCCTGGACGGAATGTCGCAAGTCCAGCAGAAGCAGTGATAGGCACAGGTTTTTGTTCATAATGAAACTTAGATGTTGCTATCTTTTCCCGAATTTTATTCGCTAATGCTAAGGCATCCTCTAAACGTGTTTCAGGGAACACACCAACAAACTCTTCGCCACCAAAGCGTGCAATAAAGTCAGCGTCTCGGGTAGCTTGTTGGAATATTCTAGCAATTGTTTTTAATACTTTATCACCGGCATCATGGCCATACGAATCATTAACACGTTTGAAGAAGTCCACATCCCAAACCACGATACTTAGTGGCCGTTGATAACGCTGCCAACGATCGTATTCCTTTTCCATCATTTCATTTAAGGCTTGTCGATTCCAAATACCCGTTAAGGCATCTTTTAAGGCAAGCTGACGTGATCTTTCTGCTTCTTTGCGTAGTTCCTGACTTTCTTCCTCCATTGCATGAAGACGTTTATTGAGCTCTTTTATCTGCTTTTGAGATTGATCAAACTGCTCATGGTCAGACTTGGTATATTGTTCAAAGTGCTGATTTAGCGTGTCAATATGGTTGCTAACAGATGATTTTAATTGTTCAAGATCACTGGCTTCTTTGACATCTGTTCTCAATCCAGAGACTTTATCTTTCACCGCTTGGCTAATTAGATCACGTTCTTTAATGGCTTTTGCTTCACCATCACTTGTTTGTCTAATATATTGATCAAGCTCATTTAAACGTTCGGTTAATGTTTTTAAGAATTCTTCATATTCTTGCTTTTCAGTGACCGCTTGCGAGCCAAGCATACTAACAATATTTGCAATATCATTAATAACGGCTGGTATCTGTTCATCATCAATACCAGGCTCTAATTGATGGCGTATTTTAGTGGCTTTTTTACTTAAATCTGTGGGTAATGAGAGACGTTCTAGCAACTGCATAAGAATAAGGTTAGATGGTAATTTATTTGAAGATGATTCTGCGTCAGCATCCAGTGATATTTCTTCTGCAGTGGATTCTAGTTCAGTCTCCTCGGTGGAATTTCCACCACTAAAAATACCACCTAAGAAACCAGAGGACTTTGTTGGGCTAGCTGTCCCAGAGAAACACTTATTTAATAAAGTGAGTATGTCAGGCATAACGCTTGCTGCTTCATCACCGTGATCTTTTAGCTGTTTAATTAAAGACTTTGCTTCCGGCTTAAATATTTTCGGCAGTTTTAGTGATGATAATAACTCGGTAAGAATATCGCTATTTGATAGGGCTTTGTCTGATGTCTTACTAGCTTCCATTTTAGAAATGGCTTTTTCCATTTTCTCAAGAATATATTCGATTTCAACTTGATTACTTTTACCACGAAGCACTTTACGTAAAGAACTAAGCTGTTTATCAAGCAGGGGATCTAAACCTTGAGCTGCAAGTGCTAATCGCCCTAAACTACGTTGCAATAATTCATCGTAACTTTGCTGATTTTCCAACTGGTTGAGAGAGGAGTAATATTTTTTTTTCCACTCTTCAAGTTGTGCTGTTACATCATTACTTACCATGTTGAAATCCTTTAAAATCTTATAATGCTGCTGGTGGTGCTAGCTTATTATTTTTTATATCTTCAGGTGTAACAAGATTATTATTTTGTTGGTTATATAACAAAATATCATAATAACGACGGATATTTTCTATATACCGTACAGGTTCGCCGCCACGAGCGTAACCATATCGCGTTTTTTCATACCATTCTTTTTTGCTGAGTAGGGGTAAATATTGCTTTATATCAGACCATAAGTTTGGGCTTTTACCATCTTTCTGCGTTAATACGCGCGCATCTTCAACATGACCAAGTCCTATATTATAAGAGGCAAGCGCAACCCATATTCTATCTTCTTCAATAATACTCTCTGGCAGACGTTTGGAAATAGATGCTAAATAGCCGGCGCCACCATAAATACTTTGAGCAGGATCTTCACGGTTCTCAACCTTCATTTGTTTCGCTGTATCTAAGGTCAACATCATTAAACCTTTAACGCCGGTACTTGATACTGCTTGCGGGTTCCAATGTGACTCTTGATATGAGATAGCGGCAAGTAATCGCCAATCAAAGCCAAACTCTTCTGCCGCCTGTTCAAACAGTGTTTGGTATTTTGGCAGATGAGTTTGTATGCGGCGATGAATTGCTCGTGTATCAACATAATCAAAGCGACGAATATGGCCGTAGTATTTCTCTATCAAGCGATCAATATCGCCTGATTTCTCCATTTGTGTAAAAAATAGGGAAACTTCAGCGTTAAGTGAACCATCTTCTGTTAAGGCCATTGCCCAAGCTAAAGGTTGAGGCTCTGAGATATTAAAAGCAACACGAAGTTCAGGGAATAAGGTTTGATTAGCATCCATTTCATTGGAGTCGGCAATGGTGTAATCAATCATTTCTAGCTGAATCAACTCTAACAAACCACTATTATCAAGCTCACTATTTTCAACCCAAGATAGTTCAGGTAATTCTTGTTGATGAAGCTTTAATTGCTCGACATGACTACTATTAGCAACAACTTCCAAATGACCATCGGCTAATTTAGTAATGTTTTTAGGTTTACGATTACCTTGTCTATAAACAAGTTGTTGTGTGACCTC
>DAOUSV010000194.1 GCA_030627065.1 Piscirickettsiaceae bacterium
AAAAACGTCACCCAAGTGACTGATGGCGGTTTTGCTAGCCAAGTCTTAGAATCTGATATTCCTGTATTAGTTGATTACTGGGCTGAATGGTGTGGACCTTGTAAAATGATTGCCCCTATTCTTGAAGATATTGGCGCTGAATATGCAGGCAAGATTAAAGTCTGCAAGCTTAATATTGATGAAAACTCAGCAACACCACCACGCTACGGCATTCGCGGTATTCCTACCCTAATGTTATTTAAAGGTGGCGAAGTTGAAGCGACTAAAGTTGGCGCATTAACTAAATCACAATTAACAGCATTTTTAGATAGCAATATCTAAACTCATCTGTTGTCATCATGGCAACAGATTGTAAATGCGTTAAATCCTGAAAACACTGAGCGTGTCTACATGCTCGGTGTTTTTCTATATTTACTAGAGGCATTTTGACGATAAGTATTTTTTTGTCATAACAAGGCAAAAATAATCGAAAAAGCGCAGTTTACTAATGTAAATGAGCATTTTGAGACTATTTTTAACGCAGGTATGGCAGAAAAGACGACTCGTGAAAAAATCTCTACTACGAAAAATACCCCTATGGATGTTTCTGAATTACTCGATGGCTTAAATAAACCTCAACGTGAAGCGGTTGCGGCTCCTCTTGGTCATGCTCGCATTTTGGCGGGTGCAGGTAGTGGTAAGACACGTGTTTTAGTGCATCGTATTTGCTGGCTTATTCAAGCCGAGAACCTCTCTCCAGCAAATATTCTTGCCGTTACGTTTACCAATAAAGCTGCGAAAGAGATGCGCATCAAGATTGAAGATGGTCTTGGTTTTCCAATCGGGGGAATGTGGGTCGGTACTTTTCATGGTTTAGCTCATCGCTTATTACGTAGCCATTGGAAAGAAGCAAACTTACCCCAAAGCTTCCAAATCTTAGATAGTGACGACCAACTGCGTATGTTGAAACGCATTATCCGCGGTATGGAAATTGATGAAACACAATGGCCACCGAAACAAGCCCAATGGTATATCAACGGCCAAAAAGACGAAGGCTTGCGTTCAGAACATATCCAAGCAGGCAATGATCCGTATTCTCAGAATATGCTGGCTATTTATCAGGCTTATGAACAAGCTTGCCAACGTGCTGGCGTTATCGACTTTGGTGAAATATTACTGCGTAGTCATGAGTTATGGCTAAAGCGCCCAGATATTTTGGCAATTTACCAACAACGGTTTAAACAAATCCTGGTCGATGAGTTTCAAGATACCAATGCTATTCAATATGCATGGTTACGTTTGCTCGCTGGTGACACTGGCCATTTATTTATCGTTGGTGATGATGATCAGTCTATTTATGGCTGGCGTGGTGCGAAAATAGAAAACATTCAAAAATTCCACCAAGACTATGCCGATGCATCTTCTATTCGCTTAGAACAAAACTACCGCTCAACCGGTAATATCCTTGCCGGAGCAAATGCCGTAATCGCCAATAATAGCGACCGACTAGGCAAAGAACTGTGGACAGATGATGACGATGGCAAGTTAATCCAAATTTATAATGCCTATAACGAACGTGATGAAGCCGGTTATCTGGTTCAACAAGTAAAAACAGCCGTTGATGCAGGTGGCAAACGTGCTGATCATGCCGTGTTATACCGCTCTAATGCTCAATCACGTGTTATTGAAGAAGCCTTAATGCTTGCCAATATGCCCTACCGGGTTTATGGCGGTTTACGATTTTTTGATCGTGCTGAAATCAAAGATGTACTGTCTTATTTACGTCTTGTTGCAAACCGCAATGATGATGCGGCATTTGAACGTGTAGTAAATGTACCAACCCGTGGTATCGGCGCGGCAACACTCACCCAATTACGTCAATATGCCCGCGAACAAAATCAAACCATGTGGCAGGCTTGTGTTGACTTATTAGCCGCCAAATTCTTCACTGCCCGTGCTGGTAATGCCTTAACCGGATTTCTAACCTTAATTGATTCATTAACGCCAGAAGATGACAGCATCCCATTGCATGAACTGACTACTTTAGTGATTGATGAAAGCGGCTTACGTGCTCATTTTTCTAAAGATCAGTCTGAAAAAGGCCAAGGTCGCATTGAAAACTTAGATGAGCTTATCAGTGCAACCAAAATGTTTGAAAGACCTAATGATGAAGAGTTAGCTGATCTGCCACTGCTTGATGCATTCCTATCTCACGCCGCATTAGAGG
>DAOUSV010000039.1 GCA_030627065.1 Piscirickettsiaceae bacterium
CATCTAATATCAACTCACCATTGCTCTCAAACATCTCATATCCAGATGTGAACACATATCTCGCAATCCACTCCACACGATCATCGTACGGAACACCTTCTTGACTCAGTTGTACATGACGTCTGATTGAATAATATGTGGATCGTTTCATTGTTTTCTGTATGATATCCGTTGTCTGTGCAGTCTTTGCTTTGAGCTTTGCATCGAATGCATCACTCTCCCTGAAGTGCCCCACCTGTCCCATTAACAACCGCACACCATAGTAATGGAGCATATCAAGCTCTGTAATGTGCTTTCTCAGTCGCTTTCTCTTTGTCCGATCACCTTTCACACCACCCAATGCAACACCGCTTACCCGCTGCCTCACTGTCGGGCGTGTATCATGCTGCGCCTGATTGAGCTTGTCAATTTGAAGATTGGTCTGATGCACTACCATCTAACGATTTATTAATGGGGAAAATCGCTGGGCAACAAGTGATATTTTTACCGCGACATGGCCTGAACCATACTATTCCGCCACATAAAATAAACTATCGAGCTAATCTCTGGGCTTTGCAGCAACAAGGTGTTGAACAGATTATTGCTGTTGCGGCTGTGGGTGGTATTCGTGCGGATTTAGCACCTGGTGTACTCGCTATACCGGATCAAATTATTGATTACACTTACGGTCGTGAGCAAAGCTTTTTTAGCGATGATTTTAGCGTGGATAATCATATTGATTTTAGTTATCCCTATGATTCGGCGTTGCGTGAAAAGCTCATGGAAGCCGCGAAGCAACAGCAGATTGATATTGTTGATGGTGGCACCTATGGTGCAACGCAAGGTCCACGATTAGAAACTGCGGCAGAAATACAGCGAATGGCCCAAGATGGCTGCGCAATGGTTGGTATGACGGGAATGCCGGAAGCATGTTTGGCAAGGGAGTTAAATATTGCCTATGTCAGCTGTGCCTTAATGGTGAACTGGGGTGCTGGAATTGGTGATGGCATCATTACCATGGCTCAGATTGAGCAAACCCTTGCGGCAGGTATGGATGATGTTAAGGCTATTTTAAAAGAAATTATTCAGCAACAGTAGGTATGGCTTCTATTGGTAGTGAATACGTTTCTAGTGATTCACTGGATTGTACTACGGCAGGAGTTTCAATGGGTGTCAGCTTAAGTAATGCGCCTAATTTAGGATGGTCAAAGAAATAAAGTTTCTTACTGCGGATACGGCGTGACTCATTCAAATGTGGGTTACGGGGCATATCAATATCAACACCATCAGGCGATATATCAGACCAGCTATTCACTTTTGCGGTATTTTCGACTAGCCATAAATCAATAGCTGCATGTAAGTAGGTCGATTTATAAAGACGCATTTTTCCTTGAATCATATCATTGTCAGAATGAATATCAACATACTCGGCACTGCGCTTTCTCATTATAGGTTGCTGCCATGCCGAGTGATAATGCACTTGATAACGTGCTGAACGATTTAGGCGTTCAACACTATTGATAAGCGTTTCATTTTCAGTAGGTTGAATGTGTTTTGATATTGACTGGGGCGTTAATGATGCCAATTCAATTTCAGGCATTTGAGGCCATTGCTCATCTGTTACTATATCAAGTTGTTCAAATACAATAAGTTCAACGTGATACCACTGCGCGGCATAGCTATTAATATTGAAAGCCAATAATGAAACGGCAATAAAAAATTGTGTTAAAGAGAATTTTTTCATAGCCGTATTGTCCGACTTAGTTAACAAAATGTCCAAGATTTATCATAATTTTATTTCTTAACTGTTATTATCAGTACACATTATTTTTACATTTTTTAGGAGAAAACTAATGGAAGGTTTTTCAATATTTGTACTATTTTTCTTAGCACTTGCCATCATCATTATATTTATGGGGGTGAAATCAGTACAGCAAGGGCGAGAGTTTACGGTTGAACGTTTTGGTCGATATACCAAAACATTGCGACCAGGTTTAAATTTGATTGTACCGATGGTTGATACTATTGGTGCCAGAATTAATATGATGGAACAGGTGTTAGACGTGCAATCGCAAGAAATTATCACTAAAGATAATGCAATGGTGCGCGTTGATGGTGTGGTGTTCTTTCAGATAGTTGATGCAGCGAAAGCCGCTTATGAAGTGAACAACCTAAATAATGCAATTTTGAATTTAACCCAAACTAATATTCGTACCGTAATGGGCTCGATGGATTTAGATGAATTATTATCAAAACGTGATGAAATTAATGCCCGCTTATTAGGTGTGGTTGATGATGCTACAACACCTTGGGGCGTGAAAGTAACACGTATTGAGATTAAAGATATTGCACCGCCTGCTGATTTGGTTGAAGCGATGGGCCGACAAATGAAGGCAGAACGTGAAAAACGTGCCAATATTTTAGAAGCGGAAGGTTTACGCCAATCTGAAATCCTAAAAGCTGAAGGTGAAAAAGCCGCCGTTATGCTAGATGCAGAAGGTCGACGTGAAGCTGCATTTCGTGATGCTGAAGCGCGCGAACGATTGGCTGAAGCTGAGGCTAAAGCGACATCGATGGTATCAGAAGCTATTGCTAAGGGTGATATACAGGCGATTAATTATTTCGTGGCTCAAAAATACATTGAATCACTTAAAGATGTTGCCTCTGCAGAAAATAGCAAAGTAATCTTTATGCCGCTTGAAGCGAGCAGTGTTATCGGTTCATTAGGTGGTATTGCCGAGCTTGCTAAAGATACCTTTAAGAAAGGATAGTAATTATGGAACTATTTGTAGCTGACTTTTGGCATTGGTGGATGCTTGCCATTGTATTGGTCATCATCGAGATCTTAGCACCAACATTTTTTGCATTGTGGATGGCTGTGGCCGCCGCTATTACAGGCGTTATTTTATATCTAATACCAGAAATGACATGGGAATATCAGGTGTTCCTATTTGCCATTTTATCTGTAGTGAGTATTGTGGTTTGGCGACAGTATTACAGCAAGAATCCGATAGCGACAGATGAACCATTACTCAATCGCCGAGGCGAACAATATGTTGGACGAGTCATTACCTTGCATGAAGCTATTGTTGATGGCCAAGGTAAGGTTAAAGTCGATGATTCAACATGGAAAATTGAAGGCGAAGATTGCCCTGCAGGCACTAAAATAAAAATTGTGAGTATTAATAATGTCGTGTTTCAAGTTGAAGCAGTTAATTAAAAGTGGCTGAGTTTTTTAACACTGGATTAAGTCAGCAGGAATTCTTAGATCAATATTGGCAAAAGAAGCCATTACTTATTCGCCAAGCATTTACTAATTTTAAATCTCCGATTAGTCCTGATGATTTAGCGGGATTAGCTTGCGAAGCGGAGATAGAATCTCGTTTGATAGAAGAAAAAAGTCAAGACGGTGCATGGCAAGTGACCAATGGCCCTTTGTCTGAAAAAAACTTTGCCGACTTACCTGAAACTAATTGGACAATGTTAGTTCAGGATGTCGATAAACATCTACCTGAAATACAATATTTACTTGATCCTTTTCGTTTTATTCCTGACTGGCGACGTGATGATTTAATGATCAGTTATGCGCCTGA
The DNA here is from genome assembly GCA_030627065.1 of Piscirickettsiaceae bacterium. Taxonomy (GTDB): domain Bacteria; phylum Pseudomonadota; class Gammaproteobacteria; order Nitrosococcales; family Methylophagaceae. The sequence goes on from DAOUSV010000039.1 coordinate 3,573, forward strand.
ACATGGCACTGTCGGTCCGCATACTGATGGTTATGATGTGTTCTTATTGCAAGCCATGGGAACACGCCGTTGGCAGATAGGTAATAAGCCACTGCATAATGGGGAGTTAATTTCAGGCCTCGATTTACAAATATTAGCTGAGTTTAACTATGATCAAGAATGGGAATTAGAAGCCGGTGATATGCTGTATCTTCCGCCTGATTTTGCACATCATGGTGTTGCCCTTAATGATGGTATGACATTTTCATTTGGTTTTAGAGCACCATCTCGCGTTGATTTGTTAGATGCTGTTATTAACTCAATGCTTGAGAATGAGCTAGGAAAACAGCGTTATAGTGATGCTAATTTAACCGTGGCTAAGCATAAAAGTGAAATTGATAGTCAGGCGGTGAATAGGTTAAAAGAATTATTACATAATGCGATTGATGAAGCCGATCCTATCTTGACACAAGCACTTGGTAAATTCGTTACAGATACTAAATCAAGCTTGGCAAGTATTGCCTCAGAAAGTATGAGTGATGAAGTTAGTATTGATGAATTAGAACAACAATTTGCCGAAGGCAGGATCTTAGAACGGAGTCTTTATCACCGTTTTGCATGGAGTAAAAACGAAGAGCAGGGGCAGCTATTCATGGCCGGCGAGGCGTATTGTATTGATATTAATAGCATCAATAACTTGCCGTTACTCGCCGAGAATAATGAAATAACAAAGAGTGATTGGCAACAACTTAAAACAGATCCACAATCAGCAGAGTTATTATGTCAACTCATTGCCGAAGGTGGCTGGTATTGGCAGGAAGTCTCAGAATAGAGCTACTTTCTACGAGTCCGTACAAATAGTGTTTTGTGACATTTAGGACACGGTGGAATACGACCCGTTTTCTTGAAATGCATTAATGTGTCACAACTTTGGCAAGCCAGTGTGCCAATACTGGTGATTTCACCCGTATGATATTCTTGTGACTGTTTTGCTTGAACTGCTAATTGCGCAAGTTCTAACCGTGATTTATCAGCAACTTTAGAGAATACCTCAAGAATACGTTCTTCAACTAATTCTAAATCAAAGTGCAACCATGTTGAAAGCTCCTTGCCGGAGTACTCAAGATAGTTGGCTGCATCGTGAAGATCTCTGAGAATATAATCTGCAAGTTTATCTGCTTCTTCTTTGGATACTTCTTTTAATTCAATGGCTTGATTTTTAGCCTTTTCAATATTTTTCTGCAGAATAGGTAGTGCTTCTTGCTCTGCTTTATCAAGTAGATTTTCAATACGGCCCATCATTTTGTCGTAGGCGGCAACGAGTTTTTGCTCAAGTTCTTGTTCGTTCATATCATTACTCCTTTTAACCTGTAGGTGTTTACTGTAAGTTAGCACAGAATTATGAGTAGGAGAAAAGAATGTTATCGTCACGCGGTTTATTTTTGATTGGATTTTTAATGTGCGCCTCAATGCTATCTGTGGCGGCATACTTCCAAATAGTGGATCATTTAGAGCCATGTCCACTATGCATACTACAGCGCGTCTTTACTTTGTTTGTGGGTGTTGTCATGTTGCTGGCGGTATTGCATAACCCAAAAGGATGGGGAATGCGCTTCTATGGCCTTCTTGCAGGGACTGTGGCATTAATTGGAGCAAGTATTTCAGCGCGTCATGTCTGGTTGCAAAACTTACCATCAGATCAAGTACCGAGTTGTGGCCCAGGATTAAACTTTATGTTGGATAACTTTCCACTAAGTGACGCCATCAATATGGTGATGCGTGGTTCAGGAGAGTGTGCTGAAGTGTTGTGGACTTTGATGGGATTAAGCATACCTGCGTGGACATTGGTCGCATTTGTTTTGCTGATGCTGTTGTCGTGGAGTCAGGTATTTAGAGCTAATGTACGCTCAACCTCGAGAAATCAAGGTGAGCATATTAGCGATAGTTTTTAGCGTGCGCGGTAAGTAATGCGCCCTTTGCTTAAATCGTAAGGTGTTAACTGAACGGTGACAGTATCACCTGTTAAAATACGGATGTAGTTTTTACGCATTTTTCCAGAAATATGAGCCGTAACAACGTGGCCATTTTCTAATTCAACGCGGAATGTCGTGTTAGGCATGGTATCAATAACAGTGCCTTCGAATTCAATATGTTCTTCTTTTGCCATAAATCTTAATCAGTCAATTTCAAAGTTAAACGCGTATTTTGCAGGAAAACTGTTGATTATTCAATGTTTTTCATTGTTTCTAGTAATTGCCATTGCTGGTCTCTATAGCCTTCAAGTGCTGAAAAACTTTGTTTATAGGACATTTTTTGAGACTCTTTTATCCAATAACCGAGATAAAGCCAAGATAAACCGTGGGCTTGTGCGTGTTCTATTTGTTGCAAAATAGCGTAAGTACCTAAACTTTGTTTGCTTAATTCTGGATCGAAGAAAGTATAAAAAGCGGACAGACCATCATCAACATGATCGGTAACTGCGACAGCAACAAGCTTAGATTGATCACGAAACTCGATAAAACTCGTTGTACTCCAGTCACTGGTTAAAAAGTCTTTATAGCGTTGTTCTGTTGGGTCATCCATACCACCACCAAGGTGTCTTGATGATAAATATCGACAATAGAGTTCATAGTGTTCAGCATTAAATTCAGCCGGACCAAGTGTCATGGTGAGGTGTTGATTACGTTGCAAACAGCGACGTTGACTACGACTACTCGTAAAGTCAGCAATATTAATACGAACAGGCACACATGCTTGGCAATTTTGACAATAGGGGCGGTAAGCATGATCGCCACTACGTCGAAAGCCATGTTGAATTAAGTGACTATAGAGTGAGTCACTCATTGTCATATTAGGATCGGGATAAATATTTTGTGCCTGTTGTTCGCTCAGATACGAACAGTCATGCGGCTTATCTTGATAAAATTTAAGAGTAGTACTCATGTGATTAATGGTAAGTCCGAGTCGAGTTGCCACTGTTTATTTTGGTGAGAAAAGTGAGTTTCATTATCAATATAAGAAATAAAATCATTTCTGTCGATTTCTTTCGCACCTAAGCTCGCAAGATGATTAGAATGAATTTGGCAGTCAATAATCGGTATGTTCCAACGTTGTAATTGTTGGCAGAGTGCAACAAGTGCTATTTTAGAGCTATCTTGTTGCAAACTGAACATGGATTCGCCAAAGAAGACATTACCAAGAGAGATGCCATATAAACCACCAACTAACTTACCTTGTTGCCAGCATTCGATGCTATGAGCAATACCTTGTTGGTGAAGTTCGGTATATGCCGTGATCATATTAGGGTGGATCCAAGTGTGATCGTCAGAAGTATTGTCTTGGTCTGAGCGTGGTGAGGCACATGCTGTCATTACGTCATTAAAAGACTGATCCATCGTCACCGTTAAGTCTGTAGTTCGAATCGATTTTTTTAAACTGCGAGATATTTTAATGTCATGGGTTAATAACACCATCCGTGGGTCGGGACTCCACCATAAGATAGGATTATTTTTGTTAAACCATGGAAAGATACCGCGTTGGTACGCTTTCATTAGACGACTAGCAGACAAATCGCCACCTGCGGCTAATAAACCATCCTCTAATGCGTGTTGAATAGGGGGGAAATCACCATCTGCAGATTCATCTAACCAAGTCGGAGCCACCAATTAATCTTGCAGTTGTTTATTAAGTTCTTTTGCCCAGTGAATAGCATCTAAATAGACTCTTGCTAACACTTCAGCAGGTATTGCTGAGGCTGATATAGCTTGCCAATTACCTTGTTCGTAATTCAATACATCTTGTAGTGCATGACCTGCATCACCTTCTTTATCGAGTAAAGCTGCGCGCAGCTCCGGAGAAAGAGGTAAATTTGCAAGCAGTGATGTAAGTGATTTGTCCATTAAGGCATCAAGCGTGGAAAATAAACCTGCAGCAAAAAAAGTTTCTGGTGAACCGTTATAATATTCAGCAAGTAATTCACACATTTTTGCTCTAGTCATAGCGACGATACGCAATTCAACGGGTTTATCATCAAGGCCAGAAAGGCTGAGTAAGCTTGCCCATGTTTTTATTTTATTAAAACCAAGCATAACGAGGGCTTGTTGGGTGCTATTCACTTCGCGTGGTAGACCAAAGAATGCCGAGTTAATTAACCGTAACAATTTATAGCTTAGGGAAATATCTTGGTTAATGGTATTGGCAAGATCTTCAGGTTCAATATCTGGATCCTGTAATTTAACTAGTAATTCCATCAATATTTGCATGGATGGAGAAATCTTTTTCTTTTCTTGTTCTGACGGTAATGTGTAGAATTGACCTTGTAATAAATCTAAAGCATTAGATTTACATAAAGCATAATTATCTAAACTATTAACATTGGTTGCACATAAAACTTTGTGGTTATTACGCCATTGATTTAGATGTTCAACAAAAAACTGTTGGTTAAACTTCTCTAAATCGATTAATAAGATATTTGAATGATTATTATCTTCTTCTGCAATGGCATGACTTGCGAATGAAAATAGTGTGTTACCAACATCAGGAAAATGGCTACCATTGATATCTAGTGTGAAATTAAGATGTTTTTCTTCAAGTTTAAATAAAGCATGTCGCCATGATTCCGGCATTGATAATAATGCCTTTTGACGATCACTGATTGATGGAAGAATGCTAGGTAATTGATTTATAAAAAGCGGAACATCCACATCATCATCTAGTTTTTCTCCTTGTTTAGTTAAAAAACTAAGGTGATAACTATCGACATCGAGGCGGTCTGGTACAAAAATAGGTTGCCGATGAATAAGACCTGGGAATGTCTTTAATAACTCGAATGGAGCCTGTTCTTTTGCCATAATCAATGCCTTTTTGATATATTAATTTTTAGATCGACTCACGACCTGAAAATGCGTGTGATAGTGTACCACTGTCGACAAATTCTAGCTCACTCCCCAAAGGGATACCGTGAGCTAGTCGAGTAACATTGATTTTTCTACTGTGAGCTAATTGGCTAATATAGTGTGCGGTTGCTTCGCCTTCAACCGTTGGGTTGGTGGCAAGAATAAGCTCTTGGATTGTATTTTCATCAAATAATTCGATAAGTTGAGGAATACCAAGTGCCTCAGGCCCGATGCCATCTAATGGTGATAAATGTCCTGACAATACAAAGAACTGTCCCTTGTAATGTGTCGCTTGTTCAATCGCAAGTACATCACTTGGCATTTCAACAATACATAGCTGATCGTGACGACGATTAGTATCACTACAGCGAGTACATATGTCATATTCACTTAAAATTCGACATTTCTGACAGTGCTGCACATTAGTCAGTGCATCATCTAAGGCATTGCTTAAGCGTTTTCCACCATCACGATGTCGTTCTAGTAAGTGGAATGCCATCCGCTGTGCTGATTTAGGCCCAACGCCGGGTAAGCAGCGAAAGGCTTCAATAAGTTCATCAATACGAGGTCCGAGACTGGCCATTAGTTTTTGTATTCAGCCTAAAAAGGAAGTTTCATGCCAGGAGGAAGCATGCCTGACATACGATCTTGGCTTGTTTTCTCAACTTGGCGAACGGCATCATTAACTGCCGCAGCAATTAAGTCTTCTAACATGTCTTTATCATCTTCTAATAATGCGTCTTCAATGCTGACTCGTTTAACATCATGTTTACCTGTCATCACCACTTTTACCATGCCGGCGCCAGATTGACCTGTGACTTCCATCAATGCAAGTTCTTGTTGGGCTTTTTCCATATTAGCCTGCATTTGTTGCGCCTGTTTCATCAGGTTACCCATTCCACCTTTCATTGCATTTCCTCTTTAATCTAACGGTTTTATCGTGCTCTCAATAATACGAGCATCAAATGTTTGTTTAATGGCATCAACAACAGGATCATTATGAATTGAATCTACCGCCTGTTGTTGGCTTGAACGTTTTTGTTCTGCACGCTCATTAGCTAATGTTGCTGTGTTAGCTTGTGATTCTTGTTGAATCAGTAGTGTAATATTTTGATTGAGATATCGACTTAGTTCCGATGTTAGACGTTCTTGTGCTTTGCCACTGGCAAGATGAGATAATCCGTCAGAAAGGGCTAATGTAATTTTATTATTTTCAAACTTAATAAAGGCACTGTTATCACCCAATTGACGTGCAAAAGCAGTGAGTTTTAACTGACCAATAATGTTTAACCAGTTGGCACTATTAATGTCTTGGTCGATATTAGATGTTGTTACTTGCTCTGTTGTCGTTTCTTTGACTGGAGCTGGCGATTCGGCAACATGTTGAATTACAGGTTCAACTGGTTTGGCTTCAGCATAATGAGTTTGTGGTGCTTTAATCTGTGTTGATTGCTTAGCTGTAGTCGATGGCATCGGCGGGATATTAGTCATATCACTATCAATTTTCATCGGCTGAAAATTCAGCATTCTGAGCAACACCATTTCAAAGCCACTTTGTGGATCTGCCGCATACGGTAAGTCACGTTTTCCATGCAATGCAATTTGATAAAACAATTGGATTAATTCAGGAGAGCATTGCTGAGCTAATTGCTGAAACTGTTCAAAGTTTTTTTCATCGGTATGTTCTAAATCAGGGACAAGTTGAATACTCGCAATACGCTGTAAGCTGACTAAAAGTTCATTTAGAACAAGTTTAAAGTCACGACCTTGCGCAGATATTTCCTGTGCTTGTTGTAATAATTGTTGGCCATCATTATTGATTAGTGCGCTCATTAACAATTGAACTTGCTGTTGAGAAATAGTCCCCAGCATTTGATTCACTTGTTCACTTGTTACATTGCCAGCGCCATAAGAAATAGCTTGGTCGAGTAGGCTAAGTGCATCACGCATACTACCGTCAGCTGCACGCGCAATTTCATGTAATGCGGCATGTTCAAATTCAACCGATTCTTTTCCTAAAATATTAGCAAGGTGATCTGATATTTGAGTGACATCTAAACGACGTAAATTAAATTGTAAACAACGTGAGAGAATGGTGACTGGCAGTTTTTGAGGGTCAGTAGTCGCAAATAAGAATTTAACGTGTGATGGCGGTTCTTCCAGCGTTTTTAATAAGGCATTAAAACTACTGGTTGATAACATATGGACTTCATCAATCAGATAAACCTTGTAGCGCCCTCGGCTAGGTGCATATTGCACATTATCTAATAGGTCACGCGTGTCATCGACTTTGGTTCGAGAGGCGGCATCGACTTCAATTAAATCGACAAAACGTCCAGCATCAACTTCTTGGCAACTTTGGCATTCACCACACGGATTTGAGCTGACACCTTGTTCACAATTGAGAGATTTTGCAAAGATCCGCGCTAATGTTGTTTTGCCAACGCCACGGGTGCCGGAAAATAAAAAAGCATGGTGCAAACGATCTTGATCAAGACCATTGATTAGTGCTTTAAGAACATGTTGTTGTCCAACAACTTCAGAAAAAGTTTTAGGTCGCCATTTTCGTGCGAGAACTAAATAACTCATTGATTAGAAGCACCTAAATGAATAAGGGCGATAACCTACACCAGCCAAATCTCGGCGCTCGAGTCCGAAGGCTCCGCTGCTCCCTTCCGGGCCTGACGGGCTAACCTACATATCGTCGCGAGGAGACCAGTGCAGGTCACCATAATAAGTGTGTAATTTTAAGTGTTTTTTAGATTTTTTGCTATGTTAATTTTACTTTAAAATGTATATGGCGGAGAGCGAGGGATTCGAACCCTCGATAGGGATAAACCTATACACACTTTCCAGGCGTGCGCCATCGGCCGCTCGGCCAGCTCTCCAGATTTAGATGCGAAAGGTTACATTAGTAAATGCAATCTGACAAACTTTATGCTTCAACAGCTTCAACAGCTTCAACAGCTTCAACAGCTTCAACAGCTTCAA
>DAOUSV010000177.1 GCA_030627065.1 Piscirickettsiaceae bacterium
AGAGAAAGCCGCTATTGATAATCAGGAGAATAACTAATGCCGTTAAGTCGATTATCATCACCCTTTTTATCTGGGATAAATAGTGTAACCAAGCAAATGATTACGCTGTTAGTGGCATTAATCCCAGCAATTACTGCCATTGTTTATTTCTTTGGTCCTGCTGTATTAATCACCATCACATTAGCGATTGTTGTGGCATTACTTGCTGAAGCACTCATGTTAAAACTGCGTGACCGTCCACTTAAACCTTTTTTAACCGATGGTAGTGCCATTGTCACCGCAGTTTTATTGGCGATTGCTTTGCCACCGCTTGCTCCATGGTGGCTAACCACGATAGGTATTCTTTTTGCCATTATCTTCGCCAAACATATCTATGGCGGCTTGGGCTATAACCCGTTTAACCCTGCTATGGTTGCCTATGTATTGTTGCTTATTTCCTTTCCATTAGAAATGACCAGCTGGTTACCCGTTGCAACATTAAGTGATAATCCGATAGATATCGCGAGTGCATTCCAGATCATTTTTAATGGTCAAGTAAACGGGCTAGGTATTGATACATTATCAGGTGCCACACCTCTTGATGCTATGAAAACACAATTGGGGCTATTGCAAACGCCCGCACAAATTATTGAGCAGCCTTTGTTTAGTAACTTTGCAGGAAAAGGTTGGCAATCAATTAATATTGCCTTTGCATTAGGTGGCCTATTTCTTATCTATCGCCGAGTCATCAGCTGGCATATTCCTGTTGCTATGTTGATAGCATTAACGCTTATCAGCACGATTACATACCTTGTTTCACCAGAAACAGCTGCTACACCAGTGTTTCACCTATTAAGCGGTGGCACAATGATCGGTGCATTCTTTATTGCCACCGATCCTATTACGGCAGCAACAACCTTAAAAGGTCGCTTGATATTTGGCGCAGGCGTTGGCTTATTAACCTATATTATCCGTGTTTGGGGTGGTTATCCTGACGGTATCGCCTTTGCAGTTATACTAATGAATATGCTCACACCTCTTATTGATTATTACACTCAACCAAAAGTATATGGAGCGGTAAAATAATGACATCACCCTATTCTCAAATACTTCGTGTGGCTTTAATGTTAGCTGTTTTTGCCATTGTTGCTACCAGTTTAGTGACACTGACAGAAGATAATACCCATGACAAAATATTAGATAATGAACGCCAAACGCTATTGAATGCGATGAATGTTTTAGTCGATCAGAATGACTACAATAATGACATTCTGGCAGACACCTTGATTTTAGGTAGCAATAAACAATTAGGCACAAAAGAAACGACCATTGCCTATCGTGCTCGAATGGATTCAAAACCTGTTGCCGTGATTCTTACTGCTATTGCACCTGATGGTTATAGTGGCAAGATTAAGCTGTTAGTTGGTATCAACTATGATGGTAGTTTGGCTGGTGTTCGTGTGATTAGTCATAAAGAAACACCAGGCTTAGGCGACAAGATTAATGAGCGTAAAGCCGATTGGATCTTGAAATTTAAAAACCTATCCTTACAAGATCCAGAATTGTCGAAATGGAAAGTTAAAAAAGATGGTGGTAACTTCGACCAATTTACTGGTGCAACCATTACACCTCGTGCCGTTGTAACGGCAGTCAAAAAAGCATTGCAATATTTTGAACAACGTCGTGACGCACTGTTTGAGGAGGCCCAATAATGAATGGCATTTACAGTTCAATTATTCGTGAAGGCCTATGGAAGAATAACCCTGCCCTAGTTCAGTTGTTAGGTTTATGTCCACTCTTAGCCGTAAGTAATACAGTTATTAATGGTTTAGGACTAGGTTTAGCAACGATTCTAACCTTAGTAGCATCAAATGGCTTAGTGTCTTTATTACGCAAACAAATCCCCGATGAAGCACGTTTGCCCGTATTTGTACTGATTATTGCCTCTATCGTGACCATTATCGAACTATTAATGAATGCATGGTTTCATGAATTGTATTTAATACTCGGTATTTTCATTCCATTAATCGTAACCAACTGTGCGATTACAGGTCGAGCCGAAGCGTTTGCCGCAAGAAACCCTGTTGGTCCTGCATTAGTCGATGGCTTGATGATGGGAATTGGCTTTACTGCAGTGTTGGTACTTTTAGGTGCAATTCGTGAAGTAATAGGTCAAGGCACACTCTTTAGTGAAGCACATTTGATGTTTGGCGAATCCGCTCGACACTTAACCATTATCATTATTGATGATTACCGTGGCTTTTTGATGGCATTATTACCACCGGGGGCATTTATTGGTTTAGGACTTATTGTCGCATTGAAAAATGTAATTGATGCTCGACAAAAGGCTAAGCCAGCAATAGTGGATAGCGCTATTGTAGAAGAAGCTACCGCTTAATGAATCAAGCACAACGCTATAAGTTCTTTGCCGCATTAAAGGCACATACACCAGAACCATCTACCGAGCTTAACTATGCATCGACCTTTGAACTTTTAATTGCGGTTATCCTATCTGCCCAAGCAACAGATATTGGGGTCAATAAGGCAACAGATAAACTCTATCCCATCGCCAATACGCCACAAACTATTTTAGATTTAGGTGTTGATGGCTTAAAGCAATATATTAAGACTATCGGCTTATTTAACAGCAAAGCTGAAAACGTCATCAAAACCTGTCGCCAATTATTAGAACTACATAATGGTGAAGTACCTGATGATCGTGACGCACTAGAAGCATTACCCGGCGTAGGACGAAAAACAGCGAATGTCATCTTGAATACCGTATTCAAACACCCTGTTATTGCCGTTGATACCCACTTATTTCGCCTATCAAATCGTACAGGATTGGCAAAAGGTAAGACTGTACGTGCTGTTGAAGATAAATTAATGAGAGTCGTGCCTAAAGACTTTATGCAAGATGCCCATCACTGGTTAATCTTGCACGGTCGCTATGTATGTACAGCAAGAAAACCGCAATGTAATATCTGTGTCGTAACGCAATATTGTGATGATTTTCGCCGCCAACAAAAAAAGAGCAATAAAGCCTAATGTTTGGACAAAACAGACAACAATTACGCCAGATGTACCATGATGTATGGCAAAAAAGTCAGGCTAAGGAGTCACTATCGTCTTTAGAATCAATGATTGCACAAGTGATTAGTGAGCATAGCGAATACCATAAAATATTTAATAATGATGCCAGCCTAGAACAAGAGTATTTTGTTGAAGATGGACAAACAAACCCTTTTTTACATATGGGCTTGCATATATCACTGCATGAACAGATCTCAACTGATCGCCCTGCTGGTATTCGTACTGTTTATCAACAACTGCAAGCTAAATTTGGTAATGCCCATGACATTGAACATCAAATGATGGAGTGTTTAACCGAAAGCCTATGGATTGCACAGCGTAATAATCAAGCACCAGCAGAAGCCGACTATCTTATCTCTTTAAAGAAACTATTATGAGCAACAAAATAACAGCAAGTATCGACTTTTATTTTAAGGGTAAG
>DAOUSV010000003.1 GCA_030627065.1 Piscirickettsiaceae bacterium
AAAACACGGTCTCCTAATCTCTACGAACGCTATTCATGGTCAACTAACGGTATGGCAATGCGTATGGTTAACTTTGCTGGCGACGGTAATGGTTATGTCGGCAACCTTGAATTAGACCCTGAAGTTGCCCACACTGTAAGTGCAACCTTTGATTGGCATGATGCAAATAAAAAGAAATGGAATTTTGCTGTAACACCTTACTATAGCTACATTGATGATTATATTGATGCTACTAGAATTAAAAATCCTGATGCAGTCGAAGAATTCGTCTATCTTCAATTTGTGAATCAATCAGCTCGTATATATGGTGTTGATATTTCAGGAAATATGCCTCTTGCAGAAAGCTCTCGCTATGGTAACTTCACTGCATCAGGTATCGTCAACTATGTTCGTGGTAAAAACAAAACGACTGGTGACAACCTTTATAACATCATGCCTCTTAATGCTAGGCTAGCGGTTGTTCAACAATTAAATAATTGGACAAATACACTTGAGGTTGAACTGGTTGATGAGAAAGATAGAGTCTCACAAGAAAGGAATGAACTAGAAACAACAGGGTATGGTTTATTACACCTTCGTAGTAGTTATAAATTAAAACAAGTTCGTATTGATTTCGGTGTGGAAAATGTATTTGATAAATTCTACTACGATCCATTAGGCGGCGCTTATATGGGACAAGGTAAAACAATGTCAGGAACTGACGTTGCTTGGGGACAAGCAGTACCTGCCATAGGTCGTTCAATATATGCAGGGCTAAACTTTAAGTTCTAGTTACAAACATCAAAGTTCTTGTTTTAAACTTAATCCCCTCTGTCATTTATTTAAATGGCGAGGGGATTTTTATTGCACTAAATTAATAAGCTGTTTGCGCTGATTATTTAACTTAAATAATGCTTGTCGAGACTCGGCGGCATCGGTTGTGTAACGAAAAACAACTTGCTCAGCTTGTATAAATTGTTGCCACAAAGACTCAATAGCAATAGGAGATTGTATCGGAAAATCCACCACCTCAGGGCGACGATCAGACTTCATATGCTGATAGGTTTCTTTATCCCAGCCCGTTAATTTAAGAATATCTAGTTGTGAAGTAGCAACACTACTAAACTGCCACTGTTCTTGATCGGGTTCACTTTGAAAAGAATAGCTTACCTTTTGAGTTTCTCGTGCAGGGCTACCACAGAGTTTTTGATGATCTAATTTAATTGGCTGATGCTGATCAATCTGCATCACAATTAGTTCATTCTCAGCAAAGCTATCAGCTACGTGATCAGTGATCATAAAGCTACCCCATAACTCACCATCTTTAAGACGATGAATCATTAATGTATCACCTGTTTCACTAGAGATAGTGATGGACTCACTTGCTTGTACCGATAAAGAGCAACTAAGCCATATAATCATAATTATTTTGAATCTCATCATATCTTTACTGACTCAGATTGCATGCTTATAGTTCAATTATGAATCTTTTATCTTAAGATTAAAGCCAACTTCTTCAAGATAATCAGCCTCATAAAACAGATCTGATTTTGTCAGCGGATGATCTTCTAGCCATGCATTTGGTAATTCTAATCGTAAACCTTTCTTTTTTACTTTCAACTTAACAAACGTATCTGCTTTCTCAGTACGTCCTCGATTAAATACCATTGCTAAACGAAGTAATATCGTCAATCGTTTGCTTGATTTTTGTACCTCATCAGGCAATTTCTTAATTTCTTTTTGGGGAAACTTTCGTCTCTGCCCTAAAACAATTGTCGCCAAAACATGCTGTTCTTCGCGAGAAAAACCAGATAATACAGAGTTGGCAACTAAATAGGCTGAATGCTTATGAAAAGAATTATGTGAAATAGCCAAACCAATTTCATGCAGCTTCGCCGCCCATTTCAAACAATCTAAATCCGCTTGTTCCAGCTTCCACTCTTCCGATACTTGTTCAAATAATTGCGTTACCATTATCTCTATACGTTGGGCTTGAGCTTTATCAGATTGATAACGGTTTGCAAGTGCTAATACGGTTCTATCACGCTCATCATCATGCTGAATCCGACCTAATAAGTCATATAACAAACCTTCACGCAATGCGCCATTAGAGACAACCATTCGATCAATTTTCAAGCGTTCAAAAGCAGCTTTTAATATCACCACTCCGCCAGGCAGAACAGAGGCACGCTCACTACTTAGACCCTCAATTTCTAACTGATCGACATGACCCGCTCCTACCATTACATCTATTAGATTATTTAAGGATTTTAAGGTAATAACCCCATCATCAGACCAGCTATTTTCTTTAACTATATTTGCAACGGTTCTAATCGTGCCCGATGCACCAATGACTTCTACCCACCCCATATTTCGATAAGGCCGCTGAATAGAACGTAATCGTGATCCGGCTGTAATTGCAGCTATTGTGAAACGTGATCGGCTGATTCTGCCATTGATAAAGAAGCGTTGCGAAAAGCTCACACAACCCATTTCTAAACTTTCTCGTCTTAGACCTGTAAAGCCTTCACCTATAATAAATTCAGTACTACCACCACCGATATCCATTACTAATCGACGTGAATTATCAAAGGCTAACGCATGAGCCACGCCTAAATAAATAAGCCTTGCCTCTTCTTCACCGGCGATAATAGCAATCGGATGACCCAGGGCAGTTCGAGCTTTTCGTAAAAACGTTTGGCTATTAACTGCAACGCGTAAGGTGTTTGTGCCTACAACACGAACGCTAGAGGTTGGTAAGTCTTTTATTCGCTCTCCAAAGCGCTGTAAACAAGCAATGGCTCGCTCTTGAGCTTGCTCAGAAAGATATAGACTATCATCCAGTCCTGCTCGTAACTGGACCATCTCTCGTAATTTATCAACAACTTGAAAGTGCCCATCACGTACGCGGGCGATAATCATATGAAAACTATTCGAGCCTAAATCAATCGCGGCTAAAATATCTTGTTCAGGTTCTGAAGACATGATTTCAGTTACTTTCTTAGAAACAATGTGCTTATTTTGCTATAGATTACCTTGTTATTCAAGCCAATTCGACCACATGACTCAATGGGAAACTGCAACGAAATTGCGAGCCCTTTCCAAGTTCACTGGTAATCTTTAACTCCCCGTTATGACGTTGCAATATATGCTTCGCAATTGCTAAGCCTAATCCGGTGCCACCAGCTTCTTTAGCCCGACCACTATCTACCCGATAAAAACGCTCTGTTAATCGTTCAAGATGCTCTTCGGCAATACCCTCACCATTATCAGACACCTCAATATGAGCGCCTTTTTTATCTACAAACCATCGAATAATTATTTTGCTATTTTCTGGCGTGTACTTCACTGCATTAAACGCTAAGTTTGAAATGGCACTGCGCAATTCATCGACATCGGCAAGTAATCCTTGCTCTGTCATCAATTTAAGTTCAATCTGATGATTACGATACTCTTGTAGCTTTTGTGCATCATCACGCACTGATGCTAATAATGCCGGAATATCACTAGGCTCATGCTGCAGTTTTTTTTCACCTGTTTCTAATTGTGACAGTGCCAACAACTCAGTGATCATTAAATGCATTCGTTCTGTTTGCCGCCGCATAACAGGCAAAGCACTTCCCCACAGCTCAACGGGGCTATCTTGATTTAAGGTTTCTAAATAACCTCGCAATACGGTTAATGGTGTGCGTAATTCATGTGATACATTGGCAACAAAATCACGTCGCATCGTTTGTAATTTTACGGTTTGAGTAATATCACGGGCAACCAATAAACGACCACTCCCCATATACTTTACAATTTTAACTTCAAGGTTCAACTTTGAATTAAAAGGAGAAACAACATTCACAAACTGCCCATCTTTAATGTCTGAATCAAAAAGTTGCTGAAACTTAGGATCTCGGATTAGGTTTGTCACTCGGATATGATTATCTTGTGGCCAAAAAACGCCCAACAAATGTTCAGCGGCGGCATTTGACCAAACAATTTGACCATCAGATGCAAGTACGACAATACCGTCAGGTAATGCCGCCGTGGTAGCTTGAAAACGCTTTAAATAACCTGCCAGTTTTTTCTTCCTCGCTATATTTTGCTTTCGTACTCGCTCAATCTCTCGACAGACATCGTTGATTACACCATCAGCACTCGGTGATGGGTATTTTTTTGCATTTCTCATCCATCGATATAACTTATTCCAGCTATGTTGCAACCAAAAAGCATAAGTAACAACGGCCACAAACATGAGTGGCAACATCTGTCCTATTAATAAGCCAAAAAAACCAGCAACACTCACTATTGCAATTAAGCGCCAATAATCCCAATGCAACATCGTATTATTTAATCTTCTGCGAAGCGATAGCCGACACCACGCACTGTCTGCACTAAATGATCATGTTTTGAAGGCTCTAAGGCCTTACGTAAACGGCGAATATGCACATCAACCGTACGCTCTTCAATATAAACCGTATCACCCCAGACATGATCCAGCAATTGACTACGGCTATAAGCTCGCTCCGGCTTCTTCATAAAGAAATGTAATAAACGAAACTCCGTTGGCCCCAAATCAATACGTTGACCTTCTGCACTCGCCCGATGACTTTGCGTATCCAATACCAAGCCTGAGAACTCTAATTGTTGGTCAGCATCGCCGCTTGGTGCACAGCGTCTCAATAAAGCCTTAATACGAGCCATTAACTCAGGTGGTGAAAAAGGCTTATTCACATAGTCATCAGCGCCCACACTTAAGCCCTTGACCATATCCTCACTTTCACCTTTTGCCGTCAGCATAATCACTGGAATATCAGCCAGCGCTTCACTCGCACGTAAACGACGAATAAACTCAATGCCATCAATACCCGGCAACATCCAATCCAATAGTATTAATTTTACCTGCTGTTTTTCCAGATACTTTAAGCCCTGCTCAGCATCCCCAACAGATTCACACTCAAAACCAGACTGCCTTAATGAAAAACACAGCATGTCGCGAATCGCCACATCATCTTCTACTACTAAAATTGTTGTTGCCATTGAGTCAGTTTCTCAAAATAATGGAGTAAAGAGTCATCATACTCTCTAAATATT
Organism: Piscirickettsiaceae bacterium; assembly: GCA_030627065.1. Classification (GTDB taxonomy): domain Bacteria; phylum Pseudomonadota; class Gammaproteobacteria; order Nitrosococcales; family Methylophagaceae. The sequence continues at coordinate 5,062 of DAOUSV010000003.1, forward strand.
ACAGTTTTATAACACTTACAGCATAGTAATTTATTAAGGAACTTACTATCTTTATGGTATTGTAACGATAAGGACGAGGAAGAAGATACTTAATGAATAGATGCTCAGAGTGCTACATATAAATGAAACACAATCCATTTCACACCTCCTACCTAATCTCACTTATTGCCGCCTGCCTTCTGCTCGCCAGTTTGCCAGCATTATCGGATAGTCATCCTGCCCTAGAAAAAGTATCTTTACAACTCAATTGGAAATATCAATTCCAGTTTGCTGGCTTTATTGCCGCTAAAGAAAAAGGCTTCTACAACGATGTTGGCTTAGATGTAGACCTATTAGAATATCAAAATGGCCAAGACATCGTTTCAGATGTGCTTGAAAATAAAATAAATTTTGGCATTCATCACTCTAGCATCGCAGTTAAAAACAAAAAACTCATACCAAGCACTTTACTCGCAACCTACTTCCAACAGTCACCGTATGTTTTAGTAAGTACAGTAGATATAAAAACTCCCCACGATCTACGAGGGAAACGGATTATGATTCCCCTAAACAATCTAAATGACACTCCTTTAGGCTTGCTGCTTTCCCATTTTTATTTAACCGACAAAGATATAACTCAGGTCACTCCATCTTTCAATATTCAAGACTTTATTGACCATAAGGTCGATGCGGCGGCTATATTTACCACCAATGAACTCTTTCATTTAAAAAAGAAAGAAATTGCTTTTAATATTATCGCGCCAGCTGATTATGGCTATTCAACGACCTCCGTTAATTTATTTACATCAACTTCTGAAGTGGCTGAACACCCCAAACGAACTCAGGATTTTATTAATGCATCTAATAAAGGGTGGGAATATGCCCTGACTCACCAGCAAGAAATAATTTCTCTAATTTATAACAAGTACTCTAAGAAAAAGAGCATTGAGGCTCTTTTCTTTGAAGCAATTGAAACTCAAAAGTTAATGCCATCAGATCCTAAAAACATAGGCTCTATTAATGAAAGCTCCCGAGAAACATTTTTACATCAATTAAAACGTAGTGGTTTATTGGATGACGATCAAGAACTGCCCACCATTCTTAAGCAAGTAACCTTTACTCAGGAACAGATGAATTACCTTCTACAAAAAGAAGAGATAACCATGTGCGTCGACCCTGACTGGATGCCTTTCGAAAAAATTGAAAAAGGACAACATCTTGGCATTGCTGCAAATGTATTTTCTTTGTTTCAAGAACAATTGCCCATCCCTATTCGCTTAATCGAAACCGGAAGCTGGGAAGAGTCCATCGATAAAGCAAAAAGTCGTGATTGCGATATTTTTTCTCTTGCCTCAAACACCGACTCACGCAAAGAGTATATGGACTTTACATCACCCTATATTGACCTGCCTATTGTATTAGCCACGAAAAATAATACGCTCTTCATCGATACTATTTCTGAAGTTAAAAATAAAAAGTTAGGCATTGTTAAAGGCTACTCTATTGCTGAATTTCTACGTAAACGAATTCCTGATATCAACATTATTGAGGTTGAGTCGGTTTCTGATGGCCTAGAACGCGTTGAAAGCGGTGAATTATTCGGATTTATTGATAACTTAATGACCATTGCATACGCTATTCAGCATGATTTCACAGACTCTTTAAAGGTATCAGCACGCTTTCAAGACAAGGTTCGCCTTGCTGTTGCGACTCGGAATGATGATCCCCAACTTCATTACATATTTCAATCACTAGTCAATAATATCAACGACGCTCAAATGCAATACTTTTACAATAGTTGGGTCTCCGTTAAAGAAGAAACAAACTTTGATTATCGAGTTTTATGGCTTTTACTTACCTTTGTCACCCTAGCAATTACAGGCTTTATCATCGGCCTACGCCGTTTAAATAAACGTTTAACTGTTCAGAATAAGTATATCGAACAAGAAAAGAAACGTTTCCAAATATTATTTGAACAAGCAGGAAATCCGCTTTTACTTATTCAAGACGGGGCATTTATTGATTGCAATGAAAAAGCATTTAAACTGCTGGGCTATGACTCAAAAGAAGATTTAATGTCAAAAAACCCTGCTAAAGATATCTCCCCTAAATATCAGCCTGATGGACAACTGTCACTGCAAAAGTGTAAAGATACTACTGCTATTTGTTTCCGTGACGGTTCCTATTCGTGTGAATGGCTGCATTATAAAAAAGACGGCTCAGAAATACTTATCTACCTAATATTAACTCGCCTAGATTACCAAGACAAACAAGTTCTCCACGTTTCTTGGCGCGACTTAACTGAACAAAAAGAATATGAACAAGTGCTTCTGAAAGCAACAGAGAATGCTCGCCAGGCCGATGAAGCTAAATCTAAATTCCTTGCAAATATGTCACATGAACTTCGTACTCCAATGCATGGCATTTTAAGTTTCGCTCAATTTGGTTTGAGAAAGTTTGATTCTGCACCAAGAAAAGATTTAAACAGATACTTTTCTCATATACAAACTAGTGGAAAAAGACTATTGCATCTGCTTAATGACTTGCTCGATTTATCAAAGCTAGAAGCTGGAAAAATAAAACTGGAACTTAGAAAAAAAGATATTATTCCAGTCCTTCGAGCCTGCATAACCGAGCAAGAACAACGGATGCAAGATTTAGACTTAACCGTCAATATCAATTATCCCGACACTCCTATTCTTAGCTATTTTGATTCAATCACCATTGGACAAGTTATTACCAATCTACTGTCTAATGCGGTTAAATTCAGCCATAAAGGCAGCAAGATCACCATCGACATTTCTAAAGATAATAATCAGAATTTGCTCTTCACTCTAAAAGATGAAGGTATTGGTATTCCTGACAATGAATTTAACGCAATATTTGATGCCTTTATTCAAAGTAGCAAAACACGTACAGAAGCAGGAGGAACAGGACTGGGGCTTGCTATTTGTAAACAAATTATAGATGTTCATAAGGGCACTATTTGGGCAGAAAATAACGCTGATAAAGGGGCTGCTTTTAGCTTTACATTACCTTGCGAAATAGATGTTCCCTCATCTAAATAAGCTAATAAATCACCTGCATGTTATAAACCAGCTTGCACACAACGCAAAATACCATAATCATATTCACCATCAAGCTCATCAAACACGGGCTTTAATCGCCCTTTTTCTTGATCTTCTTGTGATTCAATGACAAACAAGATTTCATTATATTCAGCATCACTTAACTCTAATACATCACGAACATCTAACAATCCAACTTCAATCGCATCAGCCAAATGCGTGTATATGGTGCTAGATTTAATCTCTCGTTGCCTTGCAATCTGTTCAATCTCTAAGCCTTGTTGATAGGCCATCAAGGTTTCATTAACAGTTACACTTAGGCGATTATTCAATAATTCAGATAATGGATATTGTACTATCTCATCAATAAAAGCTTGTCCATACCGACTGAGTTTTTGCCCACCAACACCTGAAATATTAGCTAAATCACTCAAGCTTATAGGTCTGCTTTTCAGCATTTCTTGTAATGTAGAATCATGGAAAACAACATACGGCGGCACACCGTTTTCTTCAGCGAGGTTTAGTCTCACACTACGCAATGCCTGCCATAGCTCCTCATCTTGCGGCCGAACCAAACCTTTTTTCTTTTTCTCTTTTTCTGTTTTTTCTGCTTTTACCTGTTTACGTAACTTCAAGGCTTGCTCGCCACGCAATAGTGCCCTACATTTCTCTGTCAGCCGTAATGCGCCATGTCGTTCAGCATCTGTTTCAAGATAACTTAGTGCAATAAGCTGTCTAAAGAGACTACGCCATTCAATTACTGGCGTATCACTGCCAATACCAAAGGTACTGATTTGGTCATGCCGATTTCGCTGTATACGTTCATCACTTTTTCCGTGCAAAATATCAATAATATAATTCACACCAAAACGCTGTTCTGTTCGATAAATACACGATAAGGCTTTTTGAGCTAATTCAGTACCATCCCATTGTTCGGGTGGGTTTTGACAGTTATCACAGTTGCCACAGACCTGAGAGTCCATTTCATCAAAATATGTAAGCAATGATTGGCGACGACAAGTAATGACTTCACACAAGCCAAGCATCGACTCTAGTTTTTGATGTTCAACTCGCTTATGAGCTTCATCGGCATTCGAGTTCTGCGTAAACTGCCTCAGGGTAATAATATCTTGCAGGCCATAAGCCATCCACGCATTGGCAGGCTCGCCATCACGTCCTGCTCGACCTGTTTCTTGATAATAGGCTTCGATACTTTTTGGTAGATTCAAATGCGCTACAAAACGTACATCTGGCTTATCAATTCCCATACCAAAGGCAATGGTGGCGACGATAATAACGCCTTCTTCTCGCAGGAATCGTTGCTGATTTTTCTGTCGTGTTTCTTGTGGTAACCCAGCATGATACGGTAACGCTAAACGGCCTTGTTCTGCCAACCATTCTGCGGTTGCCTCTACTTTTTTACGTGATAGACAGTAAACAATTCCAGCATCATTGGCATGATTATTCTGTAGAAATGTCCATAAGCGTTGTTTGGGGTTATTACCTTCTGAAATAGCATAATGAATATTCGGACGATCGAAGCTATTAATAAAAACACGGGCATTACCTAATTGTAGCTGGGCAATAATTTCATCACGTGTTCGCTGATCTGCAGTTGCTGTTAAGGCGATACGAGGAACGCTAGGGTAACGTTCATGCAACAGTCTCAGCTGTTGGTAGTCTGGACGGAAGTCATGCCCCCACTGTGATACACAATGTGCTTCATCAATCGCAAATAAAGAAATCTGGCTCTGATCTAATAAATTTAAAAACTGACCATTTAATAATCGCTCAGGAGCAACATAAAGTAGTTCTAATTCATTGTTGAGTAGTTGCCGTTCAACATTATGCGCTTCATCCGCCTTTAAACTGGAGTTTAGAAAAGCGGCCTTAATACCAAGTTGCTGTAAAGCATCAACCTGATCTTGCATTAAAGCAATGAGTGGCGAAACAACAATCGCAGTGCCATCGCGTACCAATGCAGGTATTTGATAACACAGTGACTTACCGCCACCGGTGGGCATGAGTACTAATGCATCATTACCATTTAGGAGTTCTTGGATGATATCTTGCTGATCATGACGAAATTGGTCATAACCAAATGTCGATTGAAGTATTTCTTGGGCACGTTTCATTTTGAGACCTTTGCATAAAAAAGGCCTCAAACGAGGCCTTTTCGTCTACATCATTTAATAATGATGTTTATGTCATCAATCCTTTAATCACAAAGAATATACCCGCCGCCATAACAGCTGCTGAAGGCACGGTAACGACCCATGCTGTAATAATCTTTTTAATCGCATCACGTTTAACATACAAGTTTTTCTTATCTTCTTTTAATGTCTTTTTAGCTTGTTTAAGCGATACTTTATCTTCATCAATCAAACGATAAAGTGTTGTTATACGCTCGTAATCTTGCTCTTCTTTCACTGATTTTTTATTTAGATCTTTTAATTCTAATTTCAAAGCTTGTAATGCTTTTTTGTCATCTTCAATAGTTGCCTTTTCATGCTCAATCTCATTAACGATATTGACTGATGAATCTAACCATTCACGCAAGAATCCCACACCGAAGATACCACCAATTGCAATATGAGTTGAACTCACCGGCAAGCCTAATTGGCTGGCAATAATCACCGTAATTGCCGCTGCCATAGCAACAGAAAATGCACGCATTTGATCTAATTCAGTGATCTCACTACCTACGGTTCTAATCAATCTAGGACCATACAAAGCCAAGCCAAGAGCAATACCAATAGCACCTACTGCCATCACCCAAATCGGAATGCCTGCTTTAGCAGATATGCCTCCAGTCATAACAGCATCATTAATCGCAGCTAATGGACCAATTGCATTAGCAACATCGTTGGCACCATGAGCAAAACTTAATAATGCCGCGGCAAAGATAAGTGGCACTGTAAATAATTTATTAACACCTGAACGTTCATTTTCGATACCACCTAATTTGGCTTTAATTGATCGCTTCATAAAGATGAATACAATCACAGCCACAACAGTACCTAGAAATAACGCAGTTCCTAGTGTTGGTTTTTTTGTTACTTCTACGGTGAAAAACATCACATCATTAAAGTTATTAACCAATGGTTGCCATACTTTTTTCAGACCTTTCAGTACTAAATAAGTAACAAATGCAAGGGACATAACGGCCACATAAACGGGCACCCAACGATAAGAGGCGCTTACTTTGTCATCTTTAAATACGATGGTCTTTTTAATAGCAAACAAGAATCCTGCCGCAATCACTCCACCTAATACTGGTGAAATAACCCAAGAGCTGGCTATTTTCGCCATTGTGCCCCAATCAACAACGCTAAAACCTGCAGCTGCGATACCGGCCCCCATCACACCACCGACAATTGAGTGAGTCGTTGAAACAGGTGCTTTAGCCATTGTAGCCAAGTTTAACCATAATGCCGCCGCTAGTAATGCCGCCATCATTGCCCATAAGAAACTATCAGTATCTGTACCAAATGCATCAATATCGATAATGCCTTTTTTGATGGTTGATACCACATCACCACCCGCAATAAAGGCACCACTGGCTTCAAATATTATCGCAATAACAATCGCGCCCCCCATGGTAAGAGCTTTAGAACCTACCGCTGGCCCAACGTTATTAGCAACATCATTGGCACCAATATTCATTGCCATATAACCGCCAAAAACGGCTGCTATTGCAAGAAACATATTGTTAGGTACACCGCCACTGGTGGCAAAGCTAAATGCAAGTACGCCTACAAGGAAAAACAGTGCAAAACCAATTCTGGCTAATTCGGTATGACTTTTCTTCATTGCTTGCTTCTCAAATTCATTAATCGTTTTCATTTCCATGTTTCATTTAATCTTAAAAATAGTAATTACTACAATAATATTACAGTATTGTTGCAGTATTGTTACAGTTGTCTACACTAATTATTTTTTATTCTTTATGCTGTAACTTTCACTTGCTAACATTGTCTACCTAAACACATCCTATACGACTGATATTGATTATGAAAAAATATTTCGCTCTATTACTTATACTACTTTCATTTAGCGTTCAAGCGCGCCCTGGTCTGCTAGATAGTCTTGGCTTTTCTAATGATATGGACACGCCGCTCGATGTTGATCAGGCATTTATCTTTTCAGCTCAGGCACAAGATGCTAATACATTGCTGGCACGCTGGGAAATTGCCGAAGGAAACTATCTTTATCGCGATAAAATAAGGTTTGAAATACTTGAAAAAGAATCCGTTCAACTGCAAGATTTTTCACTACCTGCTGGTGAAAACAAAATGGATGAAGTGTTTGGTTTAACAGAAGTCTATCAATTTAATACTGAGATTCTTTTACCTATAAGTCGTGGCGTGGAAACAAAAAAAATCACGTTAAAAGCCTATTATCAAGGGTGCTCTGAAACATTTCACATCTGTTACCCACCAACCGAAAAAGAAATCATTATCACATTACCTGCCGCCACATCGGTAGTCGGCAACGCTATAACGATTGCACCTCCCATTATTAGTGAACAAGATCAACTGACTCAGAAACTTGCCGATGGCGATCTGATTAAAATTCTACTAGGCTTCTTTGGTTTAGGTTTATTACTCGCATTTACCCCTTGTGTGTTCCCAATGATACCCATCTTATCTAGCATTATTGTCGGCGAAGGTGAGCGAATCACTACTCGTCGTGCGTTCTCTTTATCCCTTGTCTATGTTTTAGCCATGTCAGTTACCTATACGGTTGCCGGTGTTATGACGGGATTATTAGGCGAAAATATCCAAGCCATGTTCCAAAACCCATGGATTATCGGTAGCTTCAGTGCCTTATTTGTTGCGCTATCCCTGTCAATGTTCGGCCTATTTGAACTACAACTTCCTCATACTCTACAACACCGCTTACATCAAATAAGCCACCAGCAAAAAGGTGGAAAAATGGCCGGAGCAGCATTAATGGGTATGTTATCTGGTTTAATCGTTGGCCCGTGTTTGGCGCCACCATTAGCCGCGGCATTGATATTTATTGGTCAACATGGCGATCCACTCTTAGGCGGCACGGCCTTATTTGCTCTTAGTATGGGCATGGGCTTGCCACTTATTATAATAGGTACATCTGCAGGCTCGCTATTACCTAAAGCAGGTAGCTGGATGGATACCATTAAATCTGTCTTTGGCGTACTGATGTTGGCATTAGCAATATGGATGTTAGAACGTATTATTCCTGGATGGGTTAGCCTTCTACTTTGGGGTGGACTACTGATTGTGACAGCCGTGTATTTAGGTGCTCTCAATACACTCAATATTGATTCCAATGGCTGGGAAAAGTTATGGAAAGGTTTAGGGCTTATTCTATTAATTTATGGTGGCTTATTAATGTTGGGCGGCGCTAGTGGTAGTCATAATGTGTGGCAGCCATTGCAAGTTATCAGCAGCTCAAATGCCTCTAATTCGAAGTCCTCAGAACACGTAGATTTTATTCAAATAAACAACCTAGCTGAACTGCAACAACAGCTTGCTCAATCTAACACGCCAGTTATGCTCGATTTTTATGCTGACTGGTGTGGCGATTGCAAACGAATGGAAGTCACAACATTTCAAGATAGCAACGTATTAGCTGCATTAGAAAACATGACATTACTGCAGCTGGATATGACGGACAACACCGATGCACACAACGCCATACTCAAACACTTTGGCATCTTTGGCCCACCGACTTTATTGTTTTTTGATGCTAAAGCTCAAGAAGAGTCACAGTATCGCTGGGTAGGCATGGCCTCCGCATCAGAGCTAGTTAATCACATCAATACGCTTCCAGCACACTAAAAACAACAAATATTGCTATTTCGACGAATTTAGCGACAAATTACGGCTTTTTGGCTTAAAAAACTAGATATTTTACAACCATTAGTGCAAAATACATCCCATATTCAATCTTCCTGATGGCGCAAAATACTAATGGCAAAATTCTTAGTGTTACATGGTCCCAACCTAAACCTTCTTGGCACGCGAGAGCCTGAACATTATGGGGCTGATACCTTAGCCGACATTGCCGACAGATTAACTGCTCAAGCCAACAAGCAAGATCATCAATTGGAAAGCTTTCAAAGCAATGCTGAACATGACTTGGTTGATAAAATTCAAGATGCCCGCACTAACGGCACTGACTTTATTATTATCAACCCTGCCGCATTCACTCACACTAGCGTAGCGATTCGTGATGCATTATCAGCAGTAGCAATACCGTTCATTGAAGTGCATCTATCTAATGTTCATGCACGAGAATCATTCCGAAAACAATCCTATTTCTCAGACATTGCCGTTGGCGTGATCTGTGGTTTAGGGGCACAAAGTTACGAGCTTGCTCTACAAGCAGCTATCAAACATACAACTACTTAAAGGTTTATCTTTATGGATATTCGTAAAATCAAAAAACTGATCGATTTAATTCAAGAATCAGATATTGCAGAAATTGAAATTCACGAAGGTGAAGAATCAGTTCGCATCAGCCGTAACAGTGCTGCCGCACCGGTTATGATGGCCGCGCCAGCGCTTGCTACGGCACCACTTGCCGCGCCTCTTTCAGCAGCTCCTGCTGCTGAAGAAGCACCTGCCGCTGCAAATACAGATAATGCAGTGAAGTCACCAATGGTTGGTACGTTCTACCGTTCATCATCACCTGAAGCAGGTTCATTTGTTGAAGTAGGTCAAACCGTGGCTGAAGGTGACATTATTTGCATTATCGAAGCAATGAAAATGTTTAACCAAATTGAAGCTGATCGTAGCGGTACAGTTAAAGCTATTTTGGTTGAGAATGGTCATCCCGTTGAATTTGATGAGCCGTTAATTATTATTGAATAATTACTCTTTTCTGATCATTTTGAACTGTGGATATATACCATGATTGATAAAATTGTTATTGCAAACCGTGGGGAAATTGCCCTACGTATTTTACGAGCGTGTAAAGAATTAGGCATCAAAACTGTTGCCGTACATTCTAATGTGGATCGTGATTTAAAACACGTATTATTAGCCGATGAAACTGTTTGTATTGGTCCTGCACCTTCTGCAGAAAGCTATCTAAATGTGCCTGCATTAATCAGTGCGGCTGAAATTACAGATGCATCAGCCATTCATCCTGGTTATGGCTTTTTATCTGAAAATGCTGACTTTGCCGAACGTGTTGAAGAAAGTGGCTTTATCTTTATTGGCCCTAAATCTGAAACGATTCGCATGATGGGTGACAAAGTATCTGCGATTAAAGCGATGAAAGAAGCAGGCGTACCTTGTGTGCCGGGTTCTGATGGCGCTTTAGGCGACGATGATGAAACAAACCTTAGCCTTGCTCGTAGAATTGGCTTCCCGTTAATCATCAAAGCATCTGGCGGTGGTGGTGGTCGCGGTATGCGTGAAGTGCATAGTGAAGCTCACTTATTAAATGCAATTTCATTAACCAAAAGTGAAGCGAAAGCCTTATTTGGTAATGGCATGGTTTATATGGAAAAATTCCTAATGAATCCGCGCCACGTTGAATTCCAAGTATTGGCAGATCAACATGGTAATGCAGTGCATTTAGGCGAACGTGATTGCTCAATGCAACGTCGTCACCAAAAAGTAGTTGAAGAAGCACCTGCACCAGGACTTTCCGAAGAACTACGTGCCAAAATGGGCAAGATTTGTGCTGATGCTTGTGTTCGTATTGGTTACCGTGGGGCTGGTACATTCGAGTTTTTATATCAAGACGATGAGTTTTATTTCATCGAGATGAATACTCGAATTCAAGTAGAACATACTATCACCGAGCAAATTACAGGTATTGACCTATTAGCTGAACAAATCAAAATTGCTGCCGGTGAGACTTTATCTTTCACCCAAGATGATATTGTACTTAATGGTCATTCTATTGAATGTCGTATTAATGCTGAAGATGCCAAAACATTTATGCCAAGCCCAGGCAAAATCACGCATTATCATGCACCGGGTGGCGTAGGTATTCGCATGGATTCTCATGTATATAGTGGTTATAGCGTACCACCAAATTATGATTCAATGATTGGTAAGCTGATTGCTCATGGCCCTACGCGTGAATCTGCAATTGCTCGTATGTTAACTGCATTGAGTGAAATCGGTATTGAAGGTATTAAAACCAATGTCGCACTGCAACAAGACATTATGAATGACAGCAACTTCCAACAAGGTGGTACTAACATTCACTATCTTGAAAAGAAACTCGGTCTTTAGTCTTGGCTTGGATTCAATTTATTTTTGATAGCGCACCCGATGATGCCGATGCATTATCGGATCTGCTATCAGAATGCGGTTCAAGTGCGGTTACCTTTCAAGATAATGAAGATCAACCAATTTACGAACCTGAAATAGGCACCACGCCATTATGGGCGGCAACTAATGTTATCGCCTTGTTTGATGCGGATACAGACACTGATCTTATCATTCAGATGCTAACTGGAATGTTAGCACCTAAAGCAGTGCCCAAATACCGCATTGAAGCGGTGGAAGATAAAGACTGGGTACGCGAATGGATGGATAACTTTCATCCGATGCAATTCGGCGATCGTCTTTGGATCTGCCCGAGCTGGCATACACCTCCTGATGAAAATGCCGTTAACATCATGCTCGACCCCGGTTTAGCATTTGGTACCGGCACCCATCCAACAACTGCTTTATGTTTAAACTGGCTGGATCAAGCGGATGTTAAAGACAAAGTCGTAATTGATTACGGTTGTGGTTCTGGCATTTTGGCTATTGCCGCCGCTTTATTAGGCGCGAAAAAGGTTATTGGCGTTGACACCGATCCTCAAGCATTAGAAGCAACACAAGCGAATGCTGAGCGTAATGGTGTCACTATTGATACTTATTTGCCTGATGATTGTCCTGATATCATTTGTGATTTGCTACTTGCCAATATCCTTGCAGGCCCATTGCAATCACTCTCTGCACGTTTAGCTAACTTAACAAAATCAGGCGCACCAATTGTGCTTTCTGGTATTTTAGATGTGCAAGCTGGCGATGTGAGCCAAAGCTATCAAACATGGTTTGATATGGAAGCACCAGTATTAAAAGAGGAATGGATCCGACTCGTTGGTCAAAAACGTCCATGAAAATCGGACAATATACGCTACCCAACAATCTGTTTTTAGCGCCAATGGCAGGTGTCACCGATCGCCCTTTTCGTCAATTATGCCGTCGCTTAGGTGCAGGTATGGTGGTATCGGAAATGATCACCGCCAATAAATCATTATGGGCGAGTAAAAAATCATTACTTCGTGCTAATCATGATGGCGAACCTGAGCCTAGGTCTATTCAAATAGCGGGGACAGATCCTGCAATGATGGCAGAAGCCGCCCAGCATAATGTCGCCCAAGGCGCTCATATTATCGATATCAATATGGGTTGTCCTGCCAAGAAAGTTTGCAATGTGATGGCCGGATCTGCTTTATTACAAAATGAGCCCTTAGTTGCAAAGATTTTAGAAGCCGTTGTTAATGCCATTGATGCGCCTGTCACCCTAAAAATACGTACTGGCTGGGATCATGACAACCGTAATGGTGTTGCCATTGCACGTATTGCTGAACAGTCCGGCATTCAAGCACTCGCAGTTCACGGTCGCACGCGTGCTGATGGCTACCGTGGCGATGCCGAATATGACACCATTGCTGAAATAAAATCTGCTATCTCGATCCCTGTAATTGCTAATGGTGATATTTCTAGCCCTGAAAAAGCCAAATACGTTTTAGATTACACACAAGCAGATGCTGTGATGATTGGACGCGCCGCACAGGGCAATCCGTGGATTTTTCAACAGATTAATCATTATCTTGAGCATGGTGAATATTTATCCGCGCCAGCAGTGGCAGAAATCAGTCAAATTCTGATTGAACATTTACATACTTTGTATGAATTTTACGGCGATTACACCGGTGTTCGTATGGCGCGTAAACACATAGCTTGGTATAGCAAAGGCTTTCGTGATGGCAATCCCTTCCGCCAGCAAATGAATACACTCGAATCACCACAGCAACAGCTTGATTTTACACAACAGTTTTTTGCCAAGCTGGAACAGGATACAATAGCGGCATGACCGACACTTCAAACATAACATCAAGCCATTTATCTGTAGCAGAAGAACATCGCTCAGCCCCCTTAAAAGAAAGTGTCGAAAATGCATTAAAACAGTATTTTGAACACTTAGATGGCCATCCCGCCGCCAATCTTTACGACATGTTATTGGCTGAAGTTGAAGCGCCACTATTCAAAGCAACACTCGAACATACTAATGGTAACCGAAGCCAAGCAGCTGAAATATTAGGGCTTAATCGCGGCACCTTACGAAAAAAATTAAAAACTTATGGCCTATAACGACCACTAATATCAGGAACAATTCATGAATAAAGTCCAACGTGCATTATTAAGTGTATCTGACAAAACAGGCGTTTTAGAGCTTGCTAAAGAGTTAACTCGTTTAGGTGTTGAATTACTTTCAACAGGCGGCACAGCTAAATTGCTTGCCGATGCCGGTCTACCAGTAAAAGAAGTATCAGAACACACTGGTTTTCCTGAAATGATGGATGGTCGCATCAAAACATTGCATCCTAAAATTCATGGTGGCTTATTAGCACGTCGTGGTATTGATGAAGCGATTATGGCTGAACATAATATTGCACCTATTGATTTGGTTGTGGTTAATTTATACCCATTCGAAGCGACTATTGCTCGTGATGATTGCACATTGCCAATGGCGATTGAAAATATTGATATTGGCGGCCCAACGATGTTGCGTGCCGCTGCTAAGAATCATGCTTCTGTCACTGTTTTGATTGATCCTGCTGATTATGGACGCGTTATTAAACAGCTTGAAGCAACTGGCGTGGTTGATGATGCAACCCGTTTTGATTTAGCAGTTAAGACATTTGAACATACTGCTCATTATGATGGTGCGATTGCTAATCACCTTGGTAAAATCACCAATGCTTATACCGATGATGCAGGTGAAGATAACTTCCCTCGCACATTTAATACGCAATTCCATAAAGCACAAGACATGCGTTATGGCGAAAATCCACATCAAAAAGCAGCCTTTTATACCGAAAGTAACCCTGAAGTAGGCACGATTAGTTCTGCCACTCAAATTCAAGGTAAAGAGCTGTCATACAATAATATTGCTGATACCGATGCGGCACTTGAATGTGTTAAAGCATTCCCAGAGTCCCCGGCATGCGTGATTGTAAAACATGCAAATCCATGTGGCGTAGCAATATCCGATGATTTATTAACCGCTTACGATTTAGCCTACCAAACAGATACAACATCTGCATTTGGTGGCATTATCGCCTTTAACCGTGAGTTAGATGGCAAAACAGCACAAGCGATTGTTGATCGCCAATTTGTTGAAGTGATTATCGCACCATCGATCAGCGATGAAGCAAAAGAAGTGATTAGTGCCAAAAAGAATGTACGTCTACTTTGCTGTGGCGACTTCCCAGCACAACAAGCAGAAGGTTTGGACTTCAAACGCGTAACAGGTGGCTTATTAGTACAAGATCGTGACACCGCGTTAGTGACACAAGATGAATTAAAAGTTGTCACCAAAAAATCACCAACCGACGATCAAATGGCAGACTTGTTATTTGCATGGCGTGTAGCTAAATTCGTTAAATCAAATGCCATTGTCTACGTGAAAAACCAGCAAACAGTGGGTATTGGTGCAGGGCAAATGAGTCGTGTTATCAGTAGTCGAATTGCAGGTATTAAAGCCGATGATGCTGGCTTACCAGTTCCTGGTGCAGTAATGGCATCCGATGCCTTCTTCCCCTTCCGCGATGGTTTAGATTTCGCAGCAGAAGCGGGTATCAGCGCGGTTATTCAACCTGGAGGTTCAATGCGTGATGATGAAGTTATTGCCGCCGCTAATGAGCATGGCATTGCCATGGTCTTCACTGGCATGCGCCACTTCCGCCATTAAAGATCGATGATCAATAAATAATGGAGCAGGAACAGCTTCTAGCTAATTTTCAAACTCTCAACCGTACACGGATCGAACGGTTGCGAGAGTTAGCACCAATAAATAAAACTGATTATTTTGATTTATTGGCTCTAGTTTTTCATACCAACTCACCGATATTACCCAAGATAATTATCGATAAAACACCTGCGGGCATTGCTAATCATCAGCCTTCTAAATCACAATTAACACTTGCAAAAACACTAAATCCTAAATTTAATACCAAGCTTCGTGCGCTGCGACACTATCCAATCTCAGGCCTCTATTTAATCAATAATAACGGCCTATTGAACTATCCAGAACAGCCTCAATATGAACTATGGCTTGTGCATTCAGCAGATCTAAGTCCTGAACAACAACAACATTTACAAAATAAAAGCGCAGTGTTTAGTGACTGGTCTGCATCACTAGGAATCACGAGTTCTGTACGTCTCCTAGCTGACGATAAATTACAACAATCACTGACTAATGATGAACTGGACAACTTTTATCTCAATGGTTTAGTTATTGCTGGAGCAATGCCTATTTGGTGGTTAATTCCAGCAGGTAGTGACTATCAATTAATAGCCAAACAGCTTCTAACACAACGCATACAACAAACAACACTCCTTGATTTTGGTAACGTTACAAATAAACGTTCCTCAAAAAGATTAATTACTAATACCCTAGCGTTATTATCCCAAGCCATTGAAAGTGGATTGACAGACTTATTGACACTCTACCATTACCATCATCAGTGTCAACAATTCCCACTAACATCATGGTTGAGTGAAGATCTAAAAACACAATTTTATCAAGGTGACATTGAGCCGCTGACTATAGATATTAAGCAGTTGCAACTCAAACAGATTGAGTCATCGAATATACCTTTTGAAATATTGGAACTTATCCAGCAATCGTTTTATGTTCAATCCAAAGAACGTCTTTCTCAAAAAGTATCTCAGCCTAAACACCCTTGGCGCAGAGCCTTTGTTAAAAAACTGAGTCAAGCATGTAAAGGGCAAAATGATAACTTTAATTTATTGGATAGCCGACATCAATCACACTATAAACAGTGTATAGATGAGCATTTAAAAACACTCCCCGCATTCCATCAAATATTTGACTCTTTAATAACTTTTGCTAAGCAACAGAAAATAAAACCTCCGATCCTTCATACATTCATTGAGAAGAGACTACGACAATTTTCTGATAACAAACCCGATACTATTGAGCAATTGCCAACAGGCTTACTGCCAAAACAAAATGAAGAACATTTATATCTTCACCGCTTTGAAGAACTAGGAGATTGGAAAATAAGCAATCTTAGCTTAAGTACTTCGTCACAAATACCATTGCACCAAAACCCATCGTTACTGCATATTTTAGCTTGGGCAGTGAGTAATCACCTGTTGACCAGTAACTCAAGAATTGTGGTGTCAGACAATACACAAGTGACATCAATCTCAACGGTTAAACCGCTTATTCAACAGTTATTAAACTCGTCCTTAGCAAACACGCCAAAGTCAACTATAAAGGCCTTTTCACGCCCCCCTGAATTAAAGCATGTGTTACTTTTTGCTAACCTAGAAAAACAAGCTATGGCAAAACTAGAACAGCAAGGATTAAAATTATCCAGCTTACAAAATGATCCGCTTAACTATGCCAATAGAGGTGAAACTCTTCTTCTTAGTATTGACGGTCTAATTTGTTCTAGTTGGGGAGAATGGCATACATTTAACTGCTCAGGTACAACAACGCCTTTGGATATGCTTACCACGTTAATTCCTTGGTGGAATCCTGCTCATAAGAAAGCAAGCCTGCTCTGTTGGTCACCCTCGAATACCTATAGTCATATTATCAATAGTCGACTCGAAGAACTTTATCTAAATGTGAACACTCACTATTGTAAAAGTAGCATGTCTGGAAACTACCTCCTTGTTCTAGAAAAAAGAAGCTATCAATTGCAATGGCAAGAGGGTAGTGTTGATTATTCTGCTTTGAGAAAATCACTTGATGTGTACACGATCTTAGCGAAAGCGCGAACGCACTTCTCTGCCAGTATGATTGACCCACTCCTCGACCCATCCGGAATTTTTTCATCTATACTACGTTATCAGTCTGATTCACAAATAACACTGTTTCTACACGTAAATACCGCACAAAGTATGTCGATTTATTTGCTGGATGAATTTGGCTCTTTATTCCTACACTCTTACGCTGATTTGAATGAAGCAACCTTAATTAGTCACTTCCACCGCCTCTTAAGTACACAGTTAAAAGAAAAAGAGCTTAAATTGCAATTTTTCAGTATTGAAAACACATACACTAATAAATGGGAAATACGAGCACGACCCTTAGTAAATACAGCAAAAAAGTTTGATTACCTTCCTGTTATCGTTACGATGGACTCCGCTGATGACAAAGCAAATTGCACAATCCAATGTGGCCCTAACTATTTCTCTGGTATCAGCAATTCTCCCGCCTTATTTGAACAAGTAGCCGAATTTATGTTTAGCTTACGAAAATCAAACAATAACTACCCGCTTTACATCACTGAATTAAACTTCTCGCAAGCAAGCGACGGCACGACACGAAACTATATACTGCAAAAACAACGCCTCGAAAAATTGCTCAACACGCGTTAAATCCTTTCTCTTTCTCTTCTCCTCTTTTATTATGTAATGCTTTATTCGCTTAATTTAGAGATCAAGCTATGATTAATGTCGGCATCGTAGGCGCAACGGGATACACAGGCGTAGAATTATTACGTCTTCTTGCGACGCATCCTGAAGTATCATTACGCGTCATTACCTCGCGGAGTGAAGCAGGGACAGCTGTCAGCAACCTATTCCCTAACCTACGTGGTCATGTTGAACTCGACTTTACTGAACCTAATATTGATGCTCTCGCTACGTGTGATGTTGTTTTCTTTGCCACGCCTCATACCGTGGCCATGGCATTAGTGCCTGAACTTATTGCGCGGGGCACCCGTGTTATTGATTTGTCAGCTGACTTTCGCCTTAAAGATATTGCCCTTTGGGAACACTGGTATAACACTGTACATACCTGTCCAGATTTAGTTGAACGAGCGATTTATGGTTTGCCTGAAGTCAATCGTGAACAGATCAAATCAGCACAATTGATAGCTGTGCCGGGTTGTTATCCAACAGCGACACAGCTTGGTTTTTTACCATTACTCGAAAGTAATAGTATTGATCCTGCATACCTCATTGCCGATGCAAAATCAGGTGTGAGTGGGGCTGGACGAAAAGCCGCAATAGGCGCATTACTTGCTGAATCATCAGAAAACATGAAAGCCTATGCCGTGGCAGGACATCGTCATTTACCTGAAATTAAGCAGGGCTTAAATAATGCTAGTAGACATAATGTAGGCCTTACTTTTGTGCCACATTTAACACCAATGATCCGTGGTATTCACGCCACGCTATATGGCACATTAACAAAGGATATTGATCTTCAAGCCTTATTTGAACAGCGCTATAAAGACGAACCTTTCGTTGATGTAATGCCTGCAGGCTCTCATCCTGAAACACGTAGTGTTCGTGGTGCCAATACCTGTAGAATTGCTGTTCATCAACCACAAGGTGGCAATACCATTGTCGTATTATCCGTTATAGACAACTTGGTAAAAGGCGCATCAGGACAAGCTATTCAGAATATGAATATCATGTTTGGCTTTAATGAATCACTCTCCATCAACACTATAGCGACTCTACCTTAAATATGTCATCACTTGCTAAACACGTTATCCATCAGCCAAAACCTTTCCGCTGCACTATCATTGTGCTGGTCACTATTGCCTTTACTACCTCCTCGTTTTGGCTCTATCAAAAACAAACTTCTGATCAGCTAGTATCACAAGCAACATTATTAATAGATCAAAATAAAATGCTGCTCCGTGAAAACCAGAAATTAAATAGCAGCAATAAACAGCAAGCAGAGAAAATAGACTCTCACCAACATTTTTTGGCTATTCAACAAGCCACCGATGAACAATTAAAACTGCAATTAATCAAGCTACAAGACGAGCTCGTTTTGCTAAATAAAGAACTTATGTTCTATCAAAACATTACCCAAGGTAGTAGCAATTCTAAATTACAAATTCGTGAACTACATCTAAGTCAAGATATCACTCAAGCGAATAAAATAAATTACCGCTTAGTTATCACCCAAGGAAAACGTATTAATAAACCCATTAAAGGAGTAGTTTCCATCCTCTTAAATCAAGACGGTAAACAGCATGTAATTAACGAACATTCACTTAAGCTTCGCCATGTACAAGTATTTGAAGGGCAAATAGAATTGACCGACAATATGACACCTAATACTATAACGGTTCATTTAAAGAAAAAGAAGAAAACTGTACTTACACACGTTTTTGACTGGAAAATTGATAGCAACTAATAACCGAGGTAACCCCATGTTTAACAAGAAGAAAAAAGCAGTAAAAGCAACTCGAATCGATACCTTGGTTGGTCAACATACACATATTAAAGGTGACATTAGCTTTAGCGGTGGTTTGCGTATTGATGGTAGTGTCGCAGGGAACATCAATGCAACAGGAGATACAGAGTCTGTTCTCACATTAAGCGAACAAGGTGCTGTTGAAGGTGAAATTCGTGTGCCAAACTTGGTCATTAATGGCACTATTTCAGGAAATGTCTATGCCTCAGAGCATGTTGAGCTCGCCTCTAAAGCCAAAATTAATGGCAATGTCTATTACCGACTACTTGAAATGGCTATGGGTTGTGAAGTAAATGGTCAACTTATTCATGTTGCTGAAAAAGATGAAAACATCCTCAATGTTGCACACAATGTGATCGATGAAGATCAGCCTATACAGCAATTAGAATCCTCACAAGAAAAAGACTTATTAAGCTAATTCCCCGCTGCCATCCTCAATTTCAACTAAACAATAAAATTATTCTATGGCCGCAAAGAAATCGATTAAGAAAAAGCCTCGTCGGCAAACAGCTCGCAATAAAAAAGCAGTAAAACCGACATTTAAACGTAACTTAATATCTTTTTTATACAAAACTATTTTTGCTATTGTTACATTAGCAAGCTTAGGCGGCTTATACCTTGACACCTATATTAGAAATCAATTTGAAGGCAAACGCTGGGCATTACCTGCAAAAGTCTATGCTCGTCCTTTAGAGCTTTATTCAGGCTCACCCCTTTCTCTTGATGAATTAAAAATAGAGTTACGTGGTCTTGGCTATCAATTTGTAAAGAAAGTACGCTTACCCGGCCAGGTTGAATTTTCAGCACGCAAAGCTATTATTTCTACTCGTGGTTTTAAGTTTGCAGATGGCGTTGAACAAGCACAACATTTAATACTTCAATTTTCTGATTCGACATTAAGTAGCATTAGCGATTATCAAGGTAAGCTTCTGGCTCTTGTACGCTTAGAGCCTGTGTTAATTGGTGGAATTTATCCTCTTAATAATGAAGATCGCGATCTAATTCAGCTAAAAGAAACACCGCAAGGCTTAACAGATGCCTTAATTGCTATTGAAGATCGTGATTTCTACAATCACCTGGGCATTTCACTGAAAGGCATTAGCCGTGCCATGGTTGCGAATATTCGTGCCGGTCGCTTTGTCCAAGGCGGTAGTACGCTCACACAACAGTTGATTAAGAACTTCTATTTAACATCTGATCGAAGTCTTGCCCGCAAGTTGTTAGAAATACCAATGGCGCTGTTGTTGGAGTTACATTACAGCAAAGATGAAATCCTAGAAGCTTACCTCAATGAAGTCTATTTAGGACAAGAAGGTGCTCGTGCTATTCATGGTTTCGGCTTGGCGGCGCAGTATTACTTTGCCCAACCGATCCAAGAACTAAAGTTGCATCAACTCGCCTTATTAGCTGGCATAGTTAAAGGTGCATCGTATTACAATCCACGTCGTCATCCTGAGCGGGCAAAAAAACGGCGAGATCTAGTACTAAGTGTATTGAAAGATCAAAATTCAATCTCCGAGTCACAATACCAACAGGCGATAAATTCTAAGCTCGACGTTGTTAGACAAACAAGTTTATTAAAAGGTGCTTATCCAGCGTATTTAGACTTGGTAAAACGCCAATTACAAAAGAATTATAATAATGACGATCTCAACTCTGAAGGGTTACGCATCTTCACCAGCCTAAACCCGATAGCCCAGAACAAGGCTGAAACATCCTTAATTTCTACAATCAATAAGCTAGAAAAATGGCATGGCAAAAAAGTAAAAGAGCTCCAAGGAAGCATGGTAGTTACCCACCCTCAGACAGGTGAAATCATTGCACTTATTGGTGGTAAAAATACACGTTATCAAGGTTTCAATCGGGCGATAGATTTGCAGCGTCCGATTGGCTCTTTAATTAAGCCTGCAGTTTACTTAACGGCACTTGAGCAAGGTTATACTCTCAGTAATGAGCTTGATGATTCGCCCTACCATTTAGTGATGAAAGATGGCCAAGAATGGCAACCTGATAACTTTGATCATCAATCACATGAGAATGTGCAGCTTCATAAGGCCTTGGCTAAGTCTTACAATATATCCACCGCACGGCTAGGCATGTCTCTAGGGCTTGATAAGGTGTTAGATACTTTACGCCGCTTAGGTGTTTCAAAACCACTTAAACCCTATCCGTCTTTATTATTAGGCGCTCAAAGCTTATCGCCTCTAACCTTGGCTGGAATGTATCAAACAATCGCTGCAAATGGCTTTCAGATACCTTTACGTGCCATTAGATTGGTGACAGATAACAAAGGACAAGAGTTATCTCGCTATCCATTCCAACTTGAGCAAACTATCGAGCCAAAAGCTGTTCATTTATTGCAATATGCATTGCAAGAAGTTGCCCAGATAGGTACTGCACGCTCGATTTATAAGCAACTACCATCACATATTAATATAGCCGGAAAAACAGGTACATCCAATGAGCAACGAGACAGTTGGTTTGCAGGTTTTACAGCCAACCGGCTGGCCGTTGTTTGGTTAGGACGAGATGATAATACACCATTGCCATTCACCGGTTCAGGCGGGGCTTTGCAGGCGTGGATATCGTATATGAAGTCTGAAACATTAGAATCATTCGTTGCCGCCGTGCCAGAAGGTATTGAATATCACTGGATAGATCAACAAAGTGGCTTACTTTCAGCCCAATCATGTGACAATGTACAACAAATTCCTTTTGTGACGGGTACAGAGCCTACAAATACCACGGCTTGTGCATTCAGAAATACTAGCAACCCCGTCTCAAAATCTGCCGACTGGATTAAACAATGGTTCTAACAAATATGACATACCGCTTTTTTGCACTTACATTACTACTTAGCGTATCAGCTTGCACATCATTGCCTCCAATACAGTCACAAATTCCAACTGATGTTCGGTCTGAGCCTAAACAGCAAGTAAATACAAACTCCCCAGACGTAGTAGAGACTTTTGTAATTGAAGAGTCTGAACCAGTAATTGCTAAAAAAGAAGTTGTATCTATCGTGCCTCTTTCACCGACAACAATTGCAACTAAACAGCAAAATCCTGCTGTTATCGCATTGTTATCATCCGCTCAACAAGCCAATAGTAATGGCGATACTCGAGCTGCGCAATCTAGCCTGCAACGCGCTCAACGTATCGCACCGCAAGATCCAGATGTTTATTATGCCTTAGCAAATATTCATCGTGATTTAGAAGATTATCGTTTGGCTGAACAAGTGGCATTAAAAGGCGTTTCAATTATGCAGGGACAAGCTGTGCAATTAAAACGTTTTTGGTTATTGATTGCCGCTATACGACAAGATGCCGGCAATATAACAGGGGCAAAGAAAGCGACACAGTCTGCCGCTCACTACTAATCCCGAAGGCTCAATACATCCTGCATATCAAATAAGCCTGATTGATGAGGTATTAACCAGCTTGATGCTCGCATAGCACCTAATGCAAAAGTCATTCTGCTTGAAGCTTTATGCGTGATCTCTACTCGCTCGCCTTCACCTGCAAACATTACTGTATGATCGCCGACAATATCACCGGCACGAACCGTGGCAAAACCAATAGTTTTACGATCACGTTCACCAGTGCGGCCTTCACGACCATAAACAGCACACTCTTTTAGATCACGACCTAAAGCATCAGCAACCACTTCACCCATACGCAATGCTGTACCAGATGGTGCATCTACTTTATGGCGGTGATGCGACTCCATGATTTCGATATCAACATCATCACCTAAAACACGGGCAGCAATATCTAATAATTTAAGTGTTAGATTCACACCCACGCTCATATTTGGCGCTAACACCATTGAAACTTGCTCTGCGGCTTGTTCAATTTCTGATTTTTGTTCGTCAGAAAAACCAGTTGTACCAATCACTAATCGGCATTGGTTTTTAGTGCAATATGGCAATAAGGCAATCGTTACTTCTGGCAAAGTGAAATCAATAATGACATCTGAATTAGCTGTTGCCGCATCAATATCAGTTGTAATAGCAACGTCTAATTTACCCACGCCGGCTAATTCACCTGCATCGGCACCCACTAAGCTGGAATCAACGCGATCAATTGCAGAACTTAATTCTAAGCCTTCTGTTTGCTCAACAGCTTGAATTAAACACCGGCCCATACGTCCTGCGGCACCATTAATTGCTATACGTGTTGTCATATCATTTCACCTTTAATCAAAGAACTTTTTAACTGCATCTAACCATGAACTGTGTTTTGGACTGTGTTTTGGACTGCCCTGCATGGTTGTAGCAAACTCTTGCAATATTTCTTTCTGTTTACTTGATAGTTTTACGGGAGTTTCAATCACAACTCTGCACATTAAATCACCCACCGCACCGCCACGTACAGGTTTAACACCTTTGCCACGCATTCTAAACTGTTGGCCAGTTTGCGTGCCTTCAGGTATTTTCAAGCTCGCTTTGCCTGCTAAAGTCGGTACTTCTAGATCGCCACCTAAACTTGCAGTGACAAAACTAATCGGCATTTCACAGTATAAATGACTGCCATCTCGCGTAAAGACTTCATGGAGTTGCACTTGTACTTCAACATACAAATCACCTGATTCAGCTCCATTAGTACCCGCTTCACCTTCACCTGAAAGACGAATACGGTCACCAGTATCAACACCAGGCGGCACTTTAACAGAAAGTGTTTTATGCTCTTCAATTTGTCCCTCACCATGACAATCACGGCAAGGTTCTTTAATCATTTGGCCCGTACCATGACAGTGTGGACACGGCTGTTGTACTGCAAAGAAACCTTGTTGAATTCGTACCTGACCATGTCCAGCACACGTGGTACAAGTAACAGGTTTTGTACCTTTTTTAGCACCACTGCCATCACATGTTTTACAGTTCTCGTGAACAGGAATACGAATTTCAACTGTCGTACCTGCAACAGCATCTTCCAGTGATAAATCTAAGTGATAACGTAAATCGGCACCGCGATAATTTTGTCGTCCACCGCCTGATGCACCAAAGATATCATTAAATACATCACCGAAAATATCACTAAAGCCACCAGCTCCACCACCGCGATGTCCACCAGCGGACTGATCAACACCAGCATGACCAAACTGGTCATAAGCGGCACGTTTTTGAGCGTCAGATAACATCTCATAGGCTTCTTTAGCTTCTTTGAAATGTGCCTCAGCATCGGCATTATCAGGATTACGATCAGGATGATACTTCATTGCCATACGGCGATAGGCTTTCTTTAATTCTGCAGCTGTCGCCGTGCGTGATACACCCAGTGTTTCATAATAATCTTGTTTAGCCATTGCTATGCTTACCTACATCCTTCAAATACAACAAAACAGGCGGGGGTAAAACCCACGCCTGTTTCAGTTTTTAATAATCTTAATTAAGATTATTTTTTGTCGTCATCAACTTCTTCAAACTCAGCATCAACAACATCATCTGCTGCTTCAGCTGTTTCTTCGCCTTCTGGTGCTGAACCAGCTTCTGCATTTTCTGCATAGGCTTGTTCTGCTAATTTACCAGATGCTTCTGTTAGTGCTGTTGTTTTAGCTTCGATATCATCTTTATCGTCACCTTTGATAGCTTCTTCTAAAGCTTCAACTGCTGCTTCAATTTTCACTTTTTCATCAGCATCTAACTTGTCACCCAAGTCAGTAATTGATTTCTTAGTTGAATGAATTAAGCCATCAGCGGTGTTACGCACTGTCACTAATTCTTGGAACTTACGATCTTCATCAGCATGCGCTTCAGCATCTTGAACCATTTTTTCAACTTCTTCATCAGACAAGCCACTTGATGCTTTGATGATGATAGATTGCTCTTTACCTGTTACTTTATCTTTCGCAGATACATTCAAGATACCGTTAGCATCAATGTCAAATGTTACTTCGATTTGTGGTTGACCACGTGGTGCTGGTGGAATATCAGATAAGTCAAAACGACCTAACGATTTATTTCCTGCTGCCACTTCACGCTCACCTTGTAAAACATGAACCGTTACTGCACCTTGGTT
>DAOUSV010000081.1 GCA_030627065.1 Piscirickettsiaceae bacterium
AGCTGCTGGTTCATCTACTGCTCCTCCAGCATTGACTGAAGGCACATCAAGCTTTGGTCCTATGAGCCGTAAGATGAAAGATAAAGAAACAGCTGCTTTCGAAACTAAATATGGCTACAAAGCAACACCAATTCGTGTAGCGATTGATGCTTTAGCAGTTTATGTACATAAAGATAACCCAATTGAAGGTTTATCTATTCCTCAAGTTGATGCGATTTTCTCTGCAACACGTAAATGTGGCCATGCAGAAGATATTACTAACTGGAGCCAAGCGGGTGTTGCTGATCTAGGAAGTATCCAAATTTACGGTCGTAACTCAGTGTCTGGTACATATGGTTACTTCAAGAAAAAAGCCTTATGTAAAGGTGATTACAAAAACAATGTAAATGAGCAACCGGGTTCTGCATCTGTAGTTCAAGGCGTAACTAAATCATTAAATGGTATTGGTTACTCTGGTATCGGTTACAAAACATCAGGTGTTAAAGCCGTTGCTTTAACTAAAAAGCCAGGTCAACCGTTTATTGAAGCATCTAAAGCAAACGCTGCTAATGGTACATACCCATTATCTCGTTACCTTTACGTTTACGTAAACAAAGCACCTAACAAACCATTATCACCTATTGATCGCGAATTTGTGAAAATGATGCTGTCTAAAGCAGGTCAACGTGTTGTTATTAAAGATGGTTACGTGCCATTACCAGCATCAGTTGTAGAAAAAGAGCTTGCTAAAATAAAATAGCTTTTAGTTAAAGCATTAAATAGATTCGCCCTACACTTGTGTGGGGCGTTTTTCTATATGTAGGATACTGTTGCCACTCTCTCGTACATACGCGAGAGTGACAGTTTTGTAGTCAGGCTATATTGAAATAATATTGAGAACTTATGGTTGAACATTCTGTAAAAAATAGCGTACTTCCTAAGGTAAATTCGCCCATCGCTATTCGTCGCCGTAAATGGCGTGAAACAAAAGACCGTATAGCTAAATATGGTGTAGCTACAGGCGGCATGGCCGTCATCTTTGCCATAGTATTAATTTTCTTTTATCTACTTTATGTTGTTATGCCATTATTTTATGGTGCAGAAATTGAGACAACAGCAGAATTTGAACAACAGAAAAACACAATAAGCCACGTCACGTTGAATGAATATAATGACGTTGCTTTAAGTTTGGATATGCAAGGCCAAGTTCGCTTTTTTGCAGCAGCAAGTGGCGAAACAATGCTCAGCCCATTATTACCTTTGGCTGATGCAGAAATCAGTAGCTTTGCTAAGGGTGACCCTTCAACTGGTGTATTTGCATATGGTTTTGCCGATGGCCAAGCACTGATTTTCAAACAAGCATATAAAATTAGTTATCCCAAAGATATTCGTACCATTACACCACGGATTGAGTTTCCTATTGATGATGAGCCATTAATACTTGATGCCCAAGGTCAATCATTACGATTACTTACGGTTCAAAGCAATGAAGAACAAACAACGCTTGCCGCCGTTACTACTGATAATCGGGTAGTATTAACCGGCTTACTTCGTGAAGAAAGTTTTATGGATGAAGATGAGCTCACCATTGAACGGCTTAGTTCAGAAATTCGATTGCCACCACTCGTTACGGCAACACATTTAGTGATGGATATCGATCAACGTGAACTTTATTTGGCTGATAATAATGGTTTTATCTCTTTCTATGATATTCAAGATATTACTGCACCTCGTTTAGTACAAA
This sequence comes from Piscirickettsiaceae bacterium, assembly GCA_030627065.1. GTDB lineage: Bacteria > Pseudomonadota > Gammaproteobacteria > Nitrosococcales > Methylophagaceae. The sequence goes on from DAOUSV010000081.1 coordinate 1,724, forward strand.
AAATTAGAGCCGTACCATCAGGCGTTAACATTACCGTTATTGAGTTCTTAACAGGTGGTATTTCAATTTTAGTCGGTCGTAGTGATGGACAGATTGATCAATGGTTCCCTGTTCGCGATCAAAGTAATAATTACACTCTACATAATGTACGTAGCTTTTCTGACCAAAGCGCGCCCATTATTGCTATTTCGCCAGAATATGCACGTAAAGGTTTCTTAACCTTAGATGCAACCGGCCTCTTTGGTATTTATCACACCACAGCAGAACGAACCTTATTAATTGAGCCGTTAATAAAAGAGTCACAAGCTCGTAATACTGTTATGGCTATTTCGCCTCGTGCCAACGGCCTATTAAGCTTAACAAAAGACGGTGAAATTAAATTATTAGCGATTGATAATGAACATCCTGATGTGTCGTGGCATTCATTATGGGAAGAAGTTTGGTATGAAAGCCGTGATAAGCCAGAGCATCTGTGGCAGTCATCGTCAGCAAGTAATGATTTTGAACCTAAGTTCAGCTTAACACCACTCACATTCGGCACATTAAAAGCCGCTTTTTATGCCATGGCAATCGCAATGCCCCTCGCTATTTTTGGTGCGATATTTACCGCTTACTTTATGTCACCGAGCATGAGAAAAATTGTTAAGCCAACCATTGAGATTATGGAAGCATTACCAACCGTTATTTTGGGTTTCTTAGCAGGATTATGGTTAGCTCCTATTGTCGAGGGTAACCTTCCCGGCGTATTCAGTATCTTTATTATGACCCCGATTATGATCGTATTAACCGCTTGGGGCTGGACGCAACTGCCGAGTAGTTTCCGTGAACGTATTCCTGATGGCTGGGAGTCTGCAATCTTAATTCCCGTGGTTATCTTGGTCGGTATTGTCTCCATGATGATGAGCCCAACCATTGAAGCATGGTTATTTAATGGCAATATGCCAGAGTGGTTAAACCAAAACGGTATCGGCTTTGATCAGCGTAACTCATTAGTCGTTGGAATGGTGATGGGATTTGCCGTCATTCCTACTATCTTTTCGATTACTGAAGATGCCATCTTTGGTGTGCCAAAACACCTAACTATCGGCTCTCTAGCACTGGGAGCAACACCGTGGCAAACATTAACACGGGTTGTTTTACTAACCGCTAGTCCGGGTATTTTCTCAGCGGTCATGATTGGTCTAGGGCGCGCAGTAGGTGAAACCATGATCGTATTAATGGCAACAGGGAATACGCCAATTATGGACTTTAATATCTTTGAAGGATTCCGAGCCTTATCCGCCAATATTGCGGTTGAAATGCCAGAAGCAGAAGTTGCTAGCTCGCATTATCGAGTGCTATTTTTAGCCGCTTTAGTGTTATTTATGGCAACTTTTGTGTTCAATACCGTGGCTGAAGTAGTTCGTCAGCGTTTACGCACTAAATACAGCAGCTTATAAAAGAAGAGTTAATTAATTATGTCTAAACAATCATTGTCTTCTTGGTATAAAAGCGGCTCGCCATGGGTGTGGCTAAATGCCGGCGCTGTCAGCATTAGCTTAGTAATGGTGGTCGGCCTATTAGGTCTGATTGCAGTTCGCGGCCTAAGTCATTTCTGGCCTGCCAATGTGATGGAAGTTAGCTATACCGCTCCGAATCAAAAAGTAGAAATATTAATCGGTGAATTGATTGAAACGGAAACAGTTCCTGCTTCACAACTAAAACGTGCCGGGCTTGAGTTAGCAGAAGGTCAAGGAAGTGCCGAGCGCATGCTTATTAAAGTAGGTAATCGTGATTACTTTGGTATGGACTTTCGCTGGGTCAATGGCCCTTGGTTGGCTGAGGCGAATCACCCGAAAGAGTTACTTTCAATTGAACGTCGGGAATGGGGTCGTTTTTACGGTCGTCTTGTTTCTATTAAACAACAAAGTAAAGTTGTTGCCTCAGGTGATAATGCCTATGATGAATTACAACAACGTTTAGAACGAAGTAATGATCTGATTGGAGAAATCAAACGCCTTGAACACGGCGAGATCGGTAAAATTAATCACGCTATGGAATCGATTCGTCTTGATAAGCGTCGTTTAACTTTAAATGATGTTGCAAAAGAGTCACATGAATATGCTGATTTAGCATTCAAGAAAGAAAAGTTAGATGCTGACTATAGTGAGTTACAAAAACAATTAGCCGTTTTATATACCGATTTAAACCGTGATCAATTGATAGTAAAAATGTCGAATGGTCAGGAAGTCGACATTCCTTTCGCCAAAATAGTGCTGGTTCATCGTCCAAATGCGATGAACCTTATCGAGAAGATCGGCTTTTATGGCCATGCAATCTGGGACTTTGTTTCTAGTGACCCGCGTGAAGCAAATACAGAAGGTGGTGTATTTCCTGCCATCTTCGGCACTATTATGATGGTGTTGATTATGGCCGTGCTTGTCACACCCTTTGGTGTGGTCGCTGCGGTTTACTTAAAAGAATATGCTAAACAAGGGCCAATCATTCGTTTAATTCGTATTGCAGTTAATAACTTAGCGGGGGTCCCGTCAATTGTTTACGGTGTGTTTGGTCTAGGTTTCTTTGTCTACTTTTTGGGTGGCAATATTGATGAACTATTCTTTCAAGCGAGTTTGCCAGCACCGACCTTTGGTACACCAGGCCTAATGTGGGCATCGTTAACCTTGGCAATATTAACCGTACCAGTTGTTATTGTGGCAACGGAAGAAGGTTTATCTCGTATTCCTCGTGCTATTCGTGAAGGTAGTTTGGCGCTTGGCGCAACCAAGGCTGAAACCTTATGGCGAACCGTATTACCAATGGCCGCACCTGCGATGATGACGGGTATGATTTTAGCTGTAGCCCGTGCTGCAGGTGAAGTTGCACCGCTAATGATGGTTGGGGTGGTGAAGTTAGCGCCAGCCTTAGCCGTCGATAATCTTGCACCGTATTTACATTTAGATCGCCAATTTATGCACCTTGGTTTCCATATCTATGATGTAGGTTTCCAAAGCCCTAATGTTGAAGCGGCAAGACCTTTAGTTTATGCCACAGCAATCTTATTAGTATTTATTATTATCGGATTAAATTTAGTAGCGATTCAAATTAGAAATCGTTTACGTGAGACTTATAAAGCGAGTGAAAGTTAATATGGCTGAACAACAATCAGTAGCACGAAACATTGACATCAATTCAATGAAACGTGGATCAAAAATGAACTTGGAAGCAGAAACTGAGTGTTTACGAGTGAAAGACTTCAATTTGTTTTATGGCGAGAAGCAAGCCTTACATGCCGTCAATATGACCATCCCAAAAAATCGGGTAACGGCATTTATCGGCCCCAGTGGTTGTGGTAAATCGACTTTGTTACGCTGCTTTAATCGCATGAATGATTTAATTGACTCCGTTAGTATTGAAGGTCAAATGTTACTCGATGGCAATGATCTTAATGCGCCCTCAGTCAATGTTGCCGACTTACGTCGTCAGGTAGGCATGGTGTTTCAAAAACCAAATCCTTTCCCTAAATCTATTTATGAAAATGTTGCTTATGGATTACGCTTGCAAGGCGTGAACGACCGTGCAACCCTCGACAATGTAGTAGAAAAATCATTGAAAGGTGCCGCCTTATGGAATGAGGTGAAAGATCGCTTGCAAGAATCTGCAATGGGCTTATCGGGTGGACAGCAGCAGCGTTTGGTTATTGCACGAGCAATCGCAATTGAGCCTGAAGTATTATTATTAGATGAACCTGCTTCAGCGTTAGATCCCCTTTCAACCTTGAAAATCGAAGAGTTGATTCATGAGTTAAAAGAGAAATACACTATTGTCATTGTGACTCACAATATGCAACAAGCGGCACGCGTATCTGATTACACCGCCTTTATGTATATGGGTGAGTTAATTGAGTTTGGTGCAACAGATGAGTTATTTACCAACCCTAAGAACAAACAAACAGAAGACTATATAACAGGTAGATATGGTTAGCAGCGATCTCTAAATATTAAAAGATAATGACAGCACCCGAAGCCACAAATAGAAAAAATAAGGATAAATGATGACAACAACAAATTCACAGCATATATCGCAACAATTCGAGCAAGAATTGCAGGATATTCGTTCACGTGTTTTAACAATGGGCGGCTTAGTCGAACAACAACTTGACAACGCACTAAAATCATTAAAAAAATCAGATATGGACTTGGCGAAAAGTGTGATGGAAGACGATCGCCTTGTTAATGATCTTGAAATGAAAATTGATGAAGAGTGCATTCAAATTATTGCCTTACGTCAACCTACCGCTAGTGATTTAAGGTTGGTAACGGTCATATTAAAAGCAATTACAGACTTAGAACGTGTCGGTGATGAAGCTCATAACATTGCTCAACAGACATTAAATTTATCTGAAATGATGCACGCTAAAAAGAGCTATGGTGAACTATCGACACTTGGCAATCATGTAAAAGGATTGTTACGTGACGCCTTAGATGCCTTTGCTCGTTTAGATGTAGAGGCCGCATTAGCTGTAGCACGAGAAGTACAAGAAGCTGATGTCGAATATGAAAGTTTTATGCGTACAATGTTGACTTATATGATGGAAGATCCACGCACGATTTCACGCGTTCTAGACATGATGTGGTCAGCAAGAGCATTAGAACGAATTGCTGCTCACACACATAACTTATGTGAATATGTCATTTACTTGGTTGAAGGGAAAGATGTGCGTCACTTAAGCGTTGAGCACATTGAAAAAGTATTAGACCGTGACTAATTAGACCATTGTCATAAAACTGTCATAAAAGTTTCATTCTACTGAAATATATCCTTGTTACCATCTTCCTACTCGGTAAATTTAACCGATAAAAAGAATTTAATAACTAATAAGGATAATCCCTTGAAACTTAAAACTTCATCTCTATTAATCGCTGGTGTGTTATTTGGCGCAGCAGTATTGCCAGCACAGGCAAACAACGATGCAATGATTGATTTACTTAAAGTCCTTCGTGACCAAGGTACTATCACTGCTCAAAACTATGACTTACTAGCAAATGCAGCTAAAGCAGATAAAGAATCTTTAGAT
>DAOUSV010000145.1 GCA_030627065.1 Piscirickettsiaceae bacterium
ACCATGCCAACCTATGATGGTCAGCATAATTTATTTAAAGGTGGCTCATGGATTTCATCGGGCAATGAAAGTCGAAAAGATGCACGTTATGCATTTCGTAAACACTTCTTCCAACATGTTGGATTCCGTTATGTCATTGCCGACGAGCTTGAAACACAGCCAGAATCAAATTATGAAACAGATAAAATGCTATCAGAATATGCAGAGTTTCATTATGGCGACCGTTATTTTGATGTGGCTAATTTCCCTCAAACATTAGCCAAGTTAGCGATAACTGCATTGGGAGATAAACCTGCGGTTAAAGCCTTAGATCTCGGTTGTGCGGTTGGTCGAGCTAGTTTTGAATTAGCTAAACATTTTGATCATGTCACAGGAATAGACTTTTCAGCAGGCTTAATTAATATTGGCGTTCAATTAGCCGAACAGGGTGTGATTCGATATAGCATCACCGATGAAGGTGAGCTACGTCACTATAAAGAACGTCGATTAACCGATTTAGACTTAGCAGGTGTCAGTGATAAAGTTGAATTTGTGCAAGGTGATGCTTGCAATTTGAAATCACGATTTAAGGGCTATGATTTGATATTAGCCGCCAATTTGATTGATCGACTTTATGATCCTGCTTTATTTCTATCAACAATCCATAAAAGGATCAATCAAGGTGGTGTTTTACTGATTGCATCGCCATATACTTGGCTGGAAGAACATACCAAGAAACAAGATTGGCTGGGCGGCATTAAGAAAGATGGAGAGAACGTCACTACATTGGATGGTTTGAAAGCTGTTTTATTGGAGAACTTTGATTTAATGACAGATCCACAACAAGTCCCTTTTGTTATTCGTGAAACAAGCCGTAAATTCCAACATACATTATCGGATGTGACATTGTGGATAAAAAAATAGTGGCTAACTTTGATAAAGTCATCGATAGAGATGGTACGTCAAATGTGAAATACGGTGTGCGTAAAGCCGTATTTGGCACTGAAGATGTGACACCACTCTGGGTGGCTGATATGGATTTTGCAGCACCTAGTGCAGTGACAAATGCATTAGTTGAACGAGCACATCATCCTATTTATGGCTATACCTATTATCCCGACTCTTTATTTACTGCAATGCAAGATTGGTTTGTAAAACGCCATAATTGGTCAATTGATAAAAAATCGATTTTGATCTGTCCCGGTGTTGTACCTTCTATGCATGCCGTGATTGAAGCGTTATCTGAAGAGGGTGATGGCATTATTGTGCAGCCGCCAATTTATCCGCCATTCTTTTCAGCTGTCACTGATACCGGTCGAAAGATAATTGAAAATCCCTTAAAGCTTGATGGTGACGAATATCATATTGATTTAGAGCACCTTGAACAATGTGCTACTAATGCTAAAATTTTATTATTATGTTCGCCACATAATCCTGTCGGGCGAGTATGGCAGCGGCAAGAGTTGGAAGCTGTGTTAGATATTGCTCGACGACATCAATTAATTATTATTTCAGATGAAATTCATGCTGATTTAATCTACCCTAATTATAAGCATATTCCCTTGGCGACATTGGCTGATGATGTAAGCATTATCACTGCCGTATCACCGAGCAAAACATTTAATATCCCAGGTTTGGGATTATCAAGTCTCGTTATTAATGATCGGCAACAGTGGAAAGCGATAAGACAGGTATTTAATCGCCTGCACATTAATGCGGTTAATCCATTTAGTATCACAGCGTTTGAAGCTGCATATGTAGGCGGTGAATCATGGTTAGATGAGTTAATGCTATATCTTGATGAAACACGAAAACAAGTAGCCGCTTATTTTGATAAAAACAGTGCGGATATTAAGGTTATTGATTCACAAGGCACGTATTTATTATGGTTAGATTGTCGGAAAATGGGGCTAGATGATACGAAACTAAAATCATTCTTCATCGATAAAGCCAAAGTAGGATTGAATCCAGGCATTAGCTTTGGCAAGGTCGGTAGTGGTTTTATGCGAATGAATATTGCTGCACCACGGGCTATTATATTGGATGCTTGCCGACGAATGGCAATAAGTAATATATAAAAAAACAGGAAGTTTTTCTCTATCATCAATATCGTTAAATGAGTTAAAATGTAACTATTACACACACTTAGTGATTTTACATAATTGAAATGGAGAAGGGAATAATGGCCGATGTAATGGGTGCCGCAGCAGGCACATTATGGACATATTTAAATGATAATGGCGCGACTAGCGTTACTAAAATCGCCAAAGAAACAACCTTAGATGCAAAAAGTGTTCAACGTGCAATTGGTTGGTTAGCCAAAGAAGGTAAGTTAGTCATTACAACAAAAGGCCGTACAGAAACTATTTCATTGAAATAGTATTACAAATGATTTATAAAAAGCCCTCATATCGTTTCGGTGTGAGGGCTTTTTTGTTTCTGGAGTTTGTATGAAATTTAATTCAATTATATTTAGCGTGATATTAACCGTTTTTTCAGCGGTAAGTGTTGCATTTGATTTTGAGCCCTTGTCCGAGTCTGCTAACAGTGCTGATTGGGATCCGCGTACGCCGTGGAAATTGCCTGATGGTTTTTCACAAACAGTTGTATCGGATGAGTCAGATCTCAATATCTATGGTGATGGTTGTGCTGATTGGTATGACATGAATACGGTGAATGAGTCGGGGCAGTCGGCGGGGCGTTATTTATACCGAACGCATGAGGTGTGGTTGGGTAGTGATCCGGTTAAATATCCTTGTGCGCCTAGTTATGATCGTGTTGGTGCTGCGGTGTCGGTGGTTGATTTGCAAACAGGTGAGACAAAAATCATTGCTAATGAGCTGGATTGGACGGCAATTGATGGTATTCGCTGGACTCCGTGGGGATCTCTGTTGATTGGTGAGGAGGTTGCTGGTGGTCGGATCTTTGAACTGATACTGGATAAAGATGATCTGATGACTGCGACAGTTATTGCACGCCCTGCCGTTGGTTTTATGGCGCATGAGGGCATTGAAGTTGCTGAGGATGGCGCTGTTTATCTTGTTGATGAACATCGAGGACGGTCAGTAGGCTGTGCCGATATAAAACCGTGTGGTGGAGGTATTTATAAGTTTGTTGCTAATGAGTTTGGTGATTTGGCAGCCGGCGATTTATATATGCTCAAAGTGACGGGGGACGATGGTATTGGTCAAGGCGAGTGGGTAGGGCCGATTGAGCCGAATAATGTACGTTTATCTGGTGCGAAATTAGGTGGAGCAAGCTACCAACGTCCTGAAGATTTAGAGTTGATTGGTGATACTTTATATATAGCGATTACCGAAGGCGCACAAAATGAAGAAGGGAAGCAGAAATATGATGGTCGTGTTATTGCGCTTGATTTAGTATCAATGAATGTCACTAATTTTATTAAAGCAGGCATGAATGTACCTATCGAAATAGGCAAGCCGGGAGATAAAGACTTTCAAACAGGCTTTGATAATCCCGATAATTTAGCTGAATCACCCGATGGGCGACTCATTATTATTGAAGATAACAGCCCGTCAGATATTTGGTTCGCTGATATGGATAGTAACGGTGATGGTGCAGCTGATAATGTGCAGTTATTTGCATCATTAAGCGATCCTAAAGCCGAAGGATCGGGCATTTATTTTAGTATAGATCCAAAAGTACTATTTGTTAGTGTGCAGCACTCAGCCAAAGCAGATGGTGATGGGACTTGGATGATTACTAAAGACTAAAATTAAAAAGCCTTGGTTTTACATTATGGCGTAAATGTTGTTTTTATATTATTGCTTTTTTGATGTGTCAAAAATAAAGGAATAAAAATGATAACTTCAACCAATTTTTCTACTGAATCGCTGAATCTACTACAAGCTCGTGGATTATCAGAAACTCAGATCACTGATTTTGCTTTATTATTAGAAGAAGCACATGAACAACGAGAAGACAATATCTCTGCTAAAGACGTATTAAATACTATGTCGAAGAGTGAACTACAGTTATTGCAATCGGCTACATCACTTGCCGGCCCGATTAATGTGAATTCATTAAGCAAAGAAGGTGCGATGAATTTATTGGCTCAACCAGATAACACGGGACTGGTTGATCTGAATAATGATGGTATTGTTGAAGTTGGAGCTGCTAGAAGAATGGTATTTCCACCAGTAAATGCACCTGCTCATGTAAAAGTTGCGTGGGACAAAGCAACGGAAGGTATGAGTTTTGAAGATAAGATGATGCTTGAACTTAATTTACATCATTCAATATATGGGCTTGAAATAAATGGAATACCCACTAAAAAGCCCCCCACACCTGAACAGCAGTGGAGTTCTGAAAACTTAATTGAATGGTTTGCAACACTTCGAGGAG
>DAOUSV010000063.1 GCA_030627065.1 Piscirickettsiaceae bacterium
ACCAATAAGTCACTACTAAAATCACGCGGTAAACTACGGTCTTCACGCGCGGCAAACATCATTCGTCTGGCACTGTCTGCTTCTTTAATTGCTCGGCGTGCGTGAGGACTTACTTCGGTTGCAAGAACGTTACCTATTCTAAGTTCAGATATAATTCCAAATAATAAAGCATTAATTCCGCTGGTGTCAGCATCAGTTAATTCAGTTAAATTACCCACGCCCATCATTATTTCTGCATCAGGATATTTACGACGTAATTCATGATAACGCACGATAGAGTTAGTTAAGCCAAAGTGAATCGGATCAAGGATAGGATCAGCAATCCAAGGTTTGTTAATTTTATCCATCAACTCCATGGCACGCTCTAACGAAGCAAGCGATCCCATTTCAACTGGTACTAATATTGGTATCGCATCAACTTCTTCAGCCAAATGATAGGTTTTTTCAGTCAAACTCAATAGATAATCTGCCCCAGCCTTACCCGCACGGCGTAAATCATCTAACTCTAAGGAATCAACACTCACTTTAAAGCCCGCTTCATGCAAGGCGACAATAGACTCTTCCAGATGAGGGAACTTTTCTTCTGGCAAACATCCAATATCGATCACGTTCGCCCCACAATTACCATAGTATCGTGCACGTTCGACGATACTTTCCACACTTCGCTCCGGTGCATCAACAATTTCAGCGAAGATTTTTACATCATAACGGCTTAAATCAGGCTGTTTTCGTTCTCGTCCAAAGAATAGTGGCAGATCTTTAACTTCTTCAGGGCCTCGCACTACGTCAACACCTAGTTGAGCACTTAATGACTCCAAATCACCTCGACAACGTCCTGGCACAATAATCTGCGTACTATCTTGGATAATCTCAGGCGTAAGGCGACGAGCAATCATTTTGTCGGTCATCAGCGCGGCAACCGATACACCTAGCTGATGAACTCGCTGTTCAAAATCTAAAGGCGCCATATCAGCTAACACGCGATGTAAACTCGGTTCAGCAAGCTTTCCCGTTAAAAAAAGGACTTTTTCAGCCATGGGCTAATTGATTTCATCCAATCTGAGTCGTATTGCTGCCAAGAGCTTCTCTGGTGTTTCGACAACGGTAGTTGCTTCAAAAGAACGTAATTTATGAGTGTGTGCTAAATCAATTTCTCTCGGCCATACTTTAACAATCCGATCTGGGGCTGGAGTATCCATTTCCGGCTCAGTATCACAAGCTAAAATAATGCTTGGAATACGGCATTTTCCTGCTTGAGCGTAGACATTCGTTACCAAGGTATCCGATAAACCCGACACCATCTTCGCCACGGTATTCGACGTAGCAGGGGCTACAACTAGGGTGTGATAGTCACCGCGATAGAACAAACCAACAGGCGGCGCACTGGCAGCACGATCATGATAAACGCGCCCTTCACCATTGATGCTTTTAGGCTCGTGACCATACATCCGAATCACTTCTTCTCCGGCGCGACTATAAAACAAGTCAACATCGTCCAAATCTCGGATGATTTCTAAACACTCTTCCAAGTAATGACCTGAGCCGGTAACTGCCCATGCTAAGCGTGGTTTTTCTGGACGTGCCTGCATAGCAGACTCCCTAATATAGTAACTAATTAAGTAATTTTGCCAGACTCTACGCCCAGTGTAAAAAATAAGATGATTATTCCCTTATTTAATACGTTAGAATTAGGGGATAAATTTACTGCTTTAACTGGAGCCAAACATAATGACCAATCCAATTCCCAAAATAGTCGTCGTCGGTGGCGGTGCAGGCGGGCTTGAACTTGTGACTTCATTAGGTCGCAAACTCGGTAAAAAGGGCAAGGCAGAAATCACCTTAGTTGACAGCACTCATACTCACATCTGGAAGCCTTTACTCCATGAAGTTGCCGCAGGCACACTGGACTCACACGAAGATGAAATTGAATATTTAAGTCAGGCAATGTGCAGTGGCTTCCGTTTTCGCTTGGGCAGAATGGAAGGGCTTGACCGTGAAAATAAAACAATCAATGTTGCAGCAACACACAATGCTCAAGGTCTTGAAATCATCCCTCAGCGCACATTTGATTACGACTATTTAATCATTTCTGTCGGTAGTGTTAGTCATGACTTTGGTATTAAAGGCGTTGAAGAGAACTGCTTATTTTTAGACACCACCGCTCAAGCAGAAACATTCCAAGCCCAATTGTTAGAAACCTACCTTCGAGCACATACTCAAGGCGCACCGATTAAAGAAGGTCAATTAGATATAGCGATTGTAGGAGCGGGAGCAACCGGCGTTGAGCTAAGCGCTCAATTACATGAAGTGTCACACTTATTAACAGCCTATGGGTTAGATGAAGTAAAACCTGCTGATGTCAAAATTAGTATTATTGAGGCAAGTAACCGTGTTCTACCTGGTCTGCCAGAGAATCTATCTGCAGCCACCGAACGCGAACTTGCTAAACTTGGTGTTGAAATATTAACTAATGAACGCGTAATTGAAGTAACAACCACATCGATTAAAACTGAAAGTGGCAAGATCATTCCTGCAGCTATTAAAGTGTGGGCAGCGGGCATTAAAGCACCAGACTTCCTTAAAGATATTGCAGGGCTTGAAACTAACTGGATCAACCAATTAGTAGTTAAACAAACGCTGCAAACAACCCTTGATGATGATATTTATGCCATCGGTGATTGCTGTGCCTGCAAATGGATAGGCGAAGAGCAGAATGTACCACCTCGCGCACAAGCCGCACATCAAATGGCTTCGCTGGTATACAAGTCGATTAAGCGTCGTATGACAGATAAAGAAATTCCTGAATACCATTACCATGACTACGGCTCACTAGTGTCATTAGGAAAATATAGTACTGTCGGCAATATGATGGGGAGTTTAAGCAAAGGTAGCTTAAAAATTGAAGGTTTCTTAGCAAGAATGATGTATTTATCGCTGTATAAAATGCATCAAGTATCTTTGTTTGGCATTTTCCGTGTGGCAATGCTGTCTTTATCACACCTATTTAGACGAAGTGTTCATCCTAAGATTAAGCTTCATTAAACTAAGTTTAATTTAAGACAAAAAAAGCCTCAATATCTTTAATTTAGATTCAGATATTGGGGCTTTTTAATGCTTACTTTTTAAAGAGCTAGTCTGTAGCGGGCGATCTCATAGTGACAAATTCTTCCGCTGCCGTTGGGTGAATTCCGATTGTTGCATCAAAATCAGCCTTGCTTGCGCCTGCTTTAATGGCAATTGCGATACCCTGCATAATTTCTCCTGCATCAGCACCTACCATATGAACACCCAAAACCTTATCCGTATCACCATCAACTAATAGCTTCATCATCGTGCGCTCTTGCGATCCACTGATACTGTGTTTCATTGCTTTAAAGCTAGAATGATATTTCACAACATTAGGATATTCAGCCCTAGCTTGCTCTTCGGTCATACCGACTGTGCCGATATTTGGCTGACAAAAGACTGTCGTTGCGATATTACTGTAGTCGAGCTTCCATGACGCACCATTATAAAGCGCTCGTGCCAAGGTCATTCCTTCTTCTAATGCAACAGGTGTTAACTCCATTCCGCCAGTAACATCTCCTAGTGCATAAATACTGCTTTCACTGGTTTGAAACTGCTCATTAACATCAATATAGCCGCCATTCGTTAAATTGATATTTACATTTTCTAAGCCAAGGTTATCTAATTGAGGTTTGCGTCCAGTAGCATACAAAACTGCATCAGCAATAATGTTAGTACCATCATTTAACATTACTTTTAAAGAACCATCGGCTTGCTTTTCAATCGATGTAACATCTGTATTAAAGTGTAAATCGACACCTTTCTTAGCAATTTCCTGTGCAGCGAAATCACGAACTTCATTGTCAAAACCTCGTAAAAACAAATCGCCACGATAAAGTTGTGTCACTTGCGAACCTAAACCATTAAATATTCCAGCAAATTCAACAGCAATATAACCACCACCGACCACCACCATACGTTTAGGAAATGCCTCTAGATCAAACACTTCATTTGAACTAACAATATGCTCTTTACCCGAGATATCAGGCACAAAAGGCCAGCCACCTACTGCGATCAAAATACGTTCGGTCGTGTATTGTTTACCGTTTACTTCAACCGTGTGAGGATCAATAATCTTACCGCGGCCGTTTATCACCTCAACGTTAGCATTATCTAAAATGCCATCATAAATAGTATTTAACCGACTAATTTCTTCTGTTTTATTATCACGCAGTGTTGCCCAATCAAAACTAGCTTGTTTTGATTGCCAGCCAAAGCCTTTGGCTTCGTTAAAATGGCTAGAGTATTCCGAAGCATAGACATACAGCTTCTTAGGAACGCAGCCAACATTAACGCATGTTCCACCCATATAGCGGTCTTCACATACTGCCACGCGCGCGCCAAAAGAGGACGACATACGACTAGCCCGTACGCCACCTGAACCGGCACCAATAACAAAAAGATCATAATCGTAATTCATAACACTCACCTTACGGTTTATCACAATAAAAAGGCATCAAACTACATTGTCTGATGCCTTTCTAAATGTTGTCTTAACTTTCTTACGCTAAGTAATTCAACATCGTATCAACATCACTGCATGTAAACGGATCATCAGGACAATTGTCCATTAAACCTGGTTCAGAAAATAGCTGTTTGATTTCACCATCAACAACATGCATTGAATAACGCCAAGTACGCGCGCCGAAGCCTAGGTTTTCTTTTTTAACTAACATACCCATTAAGCGAGTGAAGTCAGCATTACCATCTGGCAACATTTTCACCTTCTCTATACCTAGGTTTTTAGACCACTGAAACATCGTGAATGCATCATTAACGCTTAAGCAATAAATTTCATCTACACCTTTAGCTTTCAATTCATCATATTTAGCTTCAAAACCAGGAAGATGTGTACTTGAACATGTTGGCGTAAATGCTCCCGGCAATGCAAGAATAACAATATTCTTGCCTTTAAAGATGTCAGAAGAAGTAACATCCTGCCAGCGGAAAGGGTTGTCGCCACCTAGGCTTGCATCACGAACACGTGTTTTAAATGTAATTTCTGGCACTGTTGTTTTCATCATTATTTCCTTGAATATTATAAATAAAGCTATCTACGAGTAACGCTGCATTTGAAGTGTTACTCGATTGGCAATAATTATCCCACCTATCATTACTTTGGTAAAACGACTTGTTTGAATCGTAATAAGTGGAAAAAACGATTAATTGAAATTGAGAACTTCAATAGTGAGACTGACATAAAAAGGATGTTTTATGTTGAGCTATTTGAACATAATTTAGGATTATTCATATTACCCTAAGCCTAAGATCAAAAAAGGCCCTTTAACAGGGCCTTTTTCTATGTTCAAGTCTTAAACACTTACTTTAATGACATTCTCTCTGAGATGCCTGAACCTGCTAGCTTGTGCTTAATCACAGCAGCCAAGTGAATAACAATAAGAGCTATCAATACAAATGCTAAACATTCATGTATTTGACTATAAAGCTCTCGCATTCCTTGATCGGCTTCGGCTAAACGGGGTAGTTTGATTCCCCAAAATTTAGTGCTGTATTTGCTGTATGTTGACTGCATAAAGCCCGACAATGGCATTGCCACCATCAACACATAAAAAAGCCCATGAACAGCGCCAGCAGCCTTCTGTTGCCATTTACTTATCGTATCGGGCAATGCGGGTGCTTTATGCGTTAAACGCCATACCACGCGCGCGAGGATTAGAAATGCAACGGATATACCCATTGACTTGTGTAATAAGAAGTAAAAAGCACGAACACTTTCTTCACCCGGTGGCAATTCAGACTGCTTTGGTAACTCAACCATAAATAAACCTAGGCCAATCATGCCTAAAATAATCAAAGCAATTAACCAGTGAAGTATTATTTGTACGCGATCATATCGTGGGGCGGTATTTGTCATATTCTTCTCTTTTAACTCATCCAATAGCAACAAAGGCCATAATAGTAAATATTATGACCTTTGTGAATTAGGATTAATTCCCAATTAAATATCTAAATTTGTCGCCTGCAATGCGTGCTTCTCAATAAACTCACGACGCGGTTCAACGTTATCACCCATCAAGGTGCTAAACACCTCATCTGCAGCAATAGCATCTTCGATTTTAACTTGTAACAACCGACGCTTGCTTTTATCCATTGTCGTTTCCCATAACTGATCAGGATTCATTTCACCCAGACCTTTATAACGCTGAACATATTGTCCGCGACGCGCTTCAGTCAACAACCATTTTACGGCTTGTGCAAAGTCTGTAACATCTTCACTGCGCTCACCACGTTGAACTTGAGCACCCTCAGAAAACAGGCCATTAATTTTTTCTGCAAACGTCAAAATACGCTGGTATTCAGAACTGTCAAAGAAATCACCGGGGATATGGAAATCAGTACTAATACCGTGACGACTATAACTAACATTAATATAAGGCTTAGCATCTTCACCTTTAGTGGCAACTGACAGCTTATAACTTGTTCCTGTTGGCAGGTCAGCATTCAAATATTGTTCAATCGTTGCCAACCAAGTAGTGATAGCAGTGGAATCTGATAATTCAGGTATGGCTGTTTGGAAAATCAATTGTTTAAGGAAAGCGGGGTAGTAATGATTCGATAATCGACCAATAACCGCGGTTACAACTTGATACTCTTCAACCAACACTTTTAATGTATTGCCTGATATTGGTTCGGCCGACTCACCCGGGCGTAGCTCGGCATTATTTAGCGCCAATTCTGTCAGGTATTTATCCATTTCAGCATCATCTTTCACATAACGCTCTTGCTTGCCTTTCTTGATTTTATACAATGGTGGTTGTGCAATATAGATGTGGCCACGTTCAACAAGCTCGGGCATTTGACGATAAAAGAATGTCAGTAATAATGTTCTGATATGCGATCCATCGACATCGGCATCGGTCATGATGATGATGTGGTGATAACGTAGCTTTTCAGGATCGTATTCATCTCGACCAATACCACAGCCTAATGCAGTAATCAGCGTGCCGACTTCGGCAGAACTAATCATCTTGTCGAAACGTGCACGCTCAACATTTAAGATTTTCCCTTTCAACGGTAAGATTGCTTGAGTACGACGATCACGACCTTGTTTAGCACTCCCCCCCGCAGAATCCCCCTCAACTAGGAACAGTTCTGAAAGGGCAGGGTCACGCTCTTGGCAATCGGCTAATTTACCCGGTAGGCCAGCAATATCTAATGCACCTTTACGACGTGTTAATTCACGCGCTTTACGAGCGGCATCACGTGCTCTTGCGGCATCAACCATTTTATTAGCAATTAACTTGCTCTCTGTAGGGTTTTCGACAAGGTAATCATGAAAGAATTCATTGGTTAATGATTCAACAATTGTTCTAACTTCTGATGAAACTAATTTATCTTTAGTTTGTGATGAGAATTTAGGATCAGGCACTTTCACCGAAAGAACAGCGGTCAGGCCTTCACGTGCATCATCACCACTTGTGGTTACTTTAGATTTTTTTGCTAAACCTTCAGCTTCAATATATTGATTTAATGTGCGAGTTAACGCAGCTCTAAATCCGGCTAAATGTGCACCGCCATCACGTTGAGGAATGTTGTTAGTGAAGCAGTGAATGTTTTCTTGATAAGAATCTGTCCATTGCATAGATAGCTCGACAACTACATCATCTTTCTCGCCCATAATGTTAATAACATCATTATGTACTGGCGTTTTATTTTTGTTTAAATGCTCAACAAAGGCTTGAATACCACCTTCATAATAAAAGACTTCGCTTTGATCATCACGCTCATCGGTTAATACGATACGAACACCTGAGTTTAAAAAGGCAAGCTCACGAATTCGTTTAGCTAATATTTTATAATCAAACGACAGGACATTAGAAAATGTTTCTTCACTTGGCCAAAACTGAATTCTTGTACCTGTCGCATCGGTATCTTCACCTGCTTCAATTCGACCATCTGGCACACTGTCTGTATATGATTGGCGATGCACTTTACCATCACGGCTAATTTCCATGGTTAACTTTTTCGATAAGGCATTAACAACTGAAACACCTACGCCATGAAGACC